>JADLBB010000088.1 GCA_020848055.1 Chloroflexota bacterium
CCCAGGATGGCGCTCGCGATGTACAGCGCGAAGCGCAGGGGCCACACGACGCAGCCATGCTCCGGCTCCGGGTCGATCAGCACGCGCGGCGCGACGATCAGCCCGGCATAGAAGACCGCGAGCCCGGCGAGAACCATGCCGATCACGAACAGCCCGAAGCCGGTCTCGTCCACGGTCAGGGCACTCACCAGGGCGCCGACGTCGAGGCCGCTGAGCATGTCGGCGGCGAACCCGTTGAAGATGCCGGCGCTGATGGCGATGAACGGGAAGATGAGCGCCCGACGCAGCCGTGCATCGATGACCGGTAGGCGGTCGCCGACCGCCATGGCGACGATGATGACCCCGAACGCGCCCGCAATGATGGGCCCCTCGAGATCGACCCCGAGGTACGTCGACGCCGAGCCGGCCACGAATGCGACCGCAAAGGCGAGCGGACCGATGAAGGCCATGCGCCCGTCAGCCGAGCCGCCGGCGCCGGGCAGGGGCGGAGGTGGTCCGCCGTCGACGCCCGCCGGACGAGTGGCGATGGCCACGGCCGCACCCGCCACGGCCGCGAGCTGGATGACACCTGCCGCAGTGTTCGGCGCGTCACCCAGCGACATGACCGCCGCCAGCAATCCCCCGGCGGCCACGAGCAACGGAATGCCCGCCAGGTTCCAACCGGCCAGGGTGATGTCCTCGATCTTCAGTCCCGGGCCCCGCATCGTGCGCCCATCCTAGTCGCCGGTGATCCGCGGGCGTGGTCGCGGCTCGCAGTCGGCTTGCCTTACATCATCTTGGAACAGGATGATATCATTGGAGCATGATTCGAACGCAGATCTCCTTCGAGCCGGGGCAGTTCGATGAACTGCAGGCAGCGGCTCGTGGATCGGGTATCTCGATGGCTGCGCTGGTGCGCCAGGCCGTTGGCGAGAAACTGGCGCGGAGCGGCGCCGAACGCGAGCGGATCAAGCGACGCGCGCTGTCGTCCATCGGCATGCTGCACGGCGGCGGCGAGAACGTGAGCGAAGAGCATGACCGCTACCTCGACGAGGCATACGGCACATGGTGATCCTGTTCGACACCTCTGCCGCCCTGGCGCTGCTCGATGCGCGCGACCCGAATCATCCAGCCGCCAACGATGCGTTTCGCCGCCACATCGACTCGAACCGGTTCGTGACCCACAACTACGTGCTGATCGAGACCGCCGCGCTGCTTCAGCGACGGTTCGGCGTTCGGGCGGTCCGAGCGTTCGTCGAGCGTCTCCAACCGTTGCTCGAGTTGACGTGGGTCGATCGCGCGCGGCACGAGCGAGCGGTCGCGGATCTGCTCGGGTCACGAGGTCGCCGGACCTCGCTCGTGGATCGGGTCAGTTTCGACCTCATGCGTGAGGACCGAATTCGGACAGCGTTCGCCTTCGACCACGACTTCGAACGAGAGGGATTCACGCTTCTCGCCTAGCGGAACATGCGCTGCTGCTTCGCCAGCGGAAGCCGTTCCGGCGGGCTGTCGAGCGTCTCGTCCACGGAGCGCAGCCGCTGCGCGACCACGTTGAGGACGCCACTCTCCACCTGCAGCCGGCCGTCGATGACCAGCAGCGGGTGCCGGTGCAGCAGCGCCCGGTGGCGCTGGTAGACCTGCGGCCGCAGGGTCACGTTGATCATCCCGGTCTCATCCTCGAGCGCGATGAACACGAAGCCCTTGGCCGTCATCGGGTGCTGGATGCTGACCGCCAGGCCGGCCAGGCGCACACTGGACCGATCGCGACGACCGGCCATGGCCGCCACCGTCACGACCCCGCGTGACGCCAGGCGCTCGCGGAACAGTTCGACCGCGTGCAGGTTGGGCGCCACGCCGGTGTCGCGGTAGTCGGCGGCGACCTGCTCGGCGGCGGTCATCGGCGGCAGCGAGGCACCAAGCGCGCGGACCGCGTCATCGGTCAGGCCCAGGGCGGGGTGGACGGGGTCGGCGTCGGCCAGGGTGGTGCGCAGCTGCCAGAGCAGTTCGCGGCGGGGCGCATCGGTCCAGTCGAAGGCGCCGATGCTGATCAGCCGCTCGACGACCTGCTCGCGGAGGTCGGTGCGGGCCACGAAATCGCGGACGCTCGTGTACGGGCCGCGTGCCCGCTCGCGGTCCAGCGTGGCGCGGGCGCGCTCATCGATGCCCTTGACCTGCCGCAGGCCGAGCCTGATGACGTACCGGCGCGGGCTGGGTGGCGGCTGGGTGGCCGCGGGACCGATGGATGTGCCGGGGGGGCACGCATCGGCCAGGGAGGGTGTTGGGGGGCCGGCTGATGTGCCGGGGGGGCACGCATCGGCCAGAGAGGGCCTTGGATCGGCCAAGAGGGGGGCTCTGCTGGGCCGTTCTGTGCCTGCGGAGCACAAGGCCGCCAAAGAAGCGGCCGGCCCGACCTCTTCTTGGCCGATGCGTGCCTGGGGGGCACACTGAGGGCCGGGCGCAGGGCCGGGCGCAACCTCGGGGCGGGTGTCGTGCTCCCAGGCCGACTCGTTGACGTCGATCGGCAGCACGCTGATCCCGTGGCGCTTCGCGTCGTTGATGACGACCGCGGGCGAGTAGAAACCCATCGGCTGGTTGTTCAGCACGCCGACGGTGTAGTGCGCGGGGTAGTAGTGCTTGAGCCAGGCGGTGTCGTAACTGATCTTGGCGAAGGCCGCGGCGTGGGCGCGCGCGAAGCCGAACTCGGCGAAGGCGCTGCACTTGGCGAACAGCTCCTCGGCGTCCTCGTGCGTCAGGCCGGTGCGCATGGCTCCACCGACGAAGCGCCCACGCTCGGCCTCCATCTTGGCATGGGACCGATGGCTGCCCATTGCCTTGCGGAAGATGTCGGCTTCGGTGGCGGTGTAGCCGCAGACCTCGATCGCGATCTGCATGACCTGCTCCTGGTACAGGATCACGCCCAGGGTGTCCTCCAGGATCGGCCGCAGGGAGGGGTGGGCGTAAGTGACCGGCTCCTGGCCGGCGCGTCGCCGCAGGTACGGGTGGACGGCGTTGCCCTGCACCGGCCCCGGGCGGATGATCGCAACCTGCACGACGAGGTCCTCGAAACGCTCAGGGCGTGCCTTGGGCAGGGCCTGCATCTGGGCGCGCGACTCGATCTGGAACATGCCGACCGTATCGGCCGCTTGAATGGACCGATACACCTCGGGATCGTCGTGCGGGAGGCTGTCGAGGTCGGGGCGAACGCCGGTGTCGCGCTCGATGCGGTCGAGCGCATCGGAGATGACGCCCAGGGTGCGCAGGCTCAACAGGTCGATCTTGACCAGGCCCAGTTGCTCGATGTCCTCCTTGTCGTACTGGGTCACGACCCGGCCCGGCATGGCGGCGCGCTCGATCGGAACGAGGTCGATGAGCGGGGGGCGCGTCACGAGCATGCCGCCGACGTGGATCCCCAGGTGGCGCGGGAAGCCGTCGATCTCGGCGCACAGGGCTATGAGCCACTGCCACCGGTTGCGGGGAGGAAGGTGCGGGGCACGGTACGCGTCCGGGTGCTCCGTGCCCGGGTGCTGCGCATATCGCCGAATGTCGCTGGGAGCGACGCCCGGCAGC
>JADLBB010000089.1 GCA_020848055.1 Chloroflexota bacterium
GATCGTCAGCCACGCCGCGAACGCGGCCAGCCCAAGGCACGCCAGCGTCACGATGACGAGCTCCCACCGTTGCTGGCGATACGACAGCCGCGCCCAGGTGAGCGCGGCGGTCACGCCGCCACCGCGGCCGAGGACCGGGCGGAGGCGAGGTAGCCCAGCACGACCTCGTCAAGTGTGGCCGGCCGGTCTCCGGCGCCACGGACCAGCCAGATGCGCGAGCCATCGGGCGCCGCGAACGCAGCGACCGCATCGGTCCGTTCGGAGACCGAGATGGCGTGAGAGGCCAGGGCATTCGCGACCGAGTCGTGGAGGAGCACGTGGCCCACGCCCAGCACGATGAGCCGGTCACAGGCCTGCTCGACGTCGGTGACGATGTGACTGGACAGCAACGTGGTGGCGCCGCCGTCGCGGACCGCATCGGCCAGGACATGGAGGAACTCGCGTCGAGCCAGCGGGTCAAGCGAGGCGAGTGGCTCGTCCAGGAGCAGGATCGGGGCCCGGGTGCCGAGCGCCAGGGCCAGCGACACCTGCGCCTGCTGGCCGCCCGACAGGTTGCGGGCGCCCTGGGATGCCGGGATGTCGAGCTGCGCCAGGCGTTCGCGGGCATAGTCGCGATCGAAGCCGGGACGCAGCTGCACGGCGAGATCGAGGTGATCGTTGACCGACAGGCCGTCGTACAGCGCCGGCGACTGCGGCACGTAGCCGATGTTGGCCAGCGCCCGCGATCGCTGGCGCCACGGATCCAGACCCATGACGGATGCGGACCCGCGCGTCGGTTTCTCGAAGCCGACCCAGGTCTTGATCAGGGTCGACTTGCCGGCCGCGTTGGGCCCAACCAACGCGGTGATGCCACCGGCCGGCAGCGCGAGGTCGATTCCCCCCAGGGCCCAGACCCCACGGCGGTACTTCTTGGCGAGTCCCCGGGCCTCGAGGACGGGAGCCCCACTGTCCGCGGCAGTCATGCCGGCGAGCCCATGAGCATCGACAGGAGTGCCACCAGCAACGCCAGTGCCACGAACGGGATCGCCACGGCGGATGCGCGAAGGGTCTGCATCGGTTCACCTCCTTGTGCGACCGATGGTCGGGCACGGCCGACGTCCTCACCATCCGGCACCTCACCGATGCCGATTGCGTGATCTCCCGCATTGGTGCGGCGCCAAGCCTCTGCTACCGTCCGGCCATGCGACTTTCGCGCGCCGATCTCGCGGCGCTGGCAATCGTGCTGGGGTCCGCCGTCACCGGCATCGTGGTCTGGAACCACGGCACGGTGGACCTGGGCATGACCCTGCGCGTCGCCGATGCGGCTGAGCTTGGCCTGGAAGGGTCAATCAGCGGTCCGGTGGTCGTTGTGAACGACGTGACCCCCGGTGGCAACGCCGACCGCAACGGGTTCACGCCCGGAATGCGGATCCTGGACATCACCACGACCGACGGTTCCGATGTCGAACGCGGAGAGCCCCTCGGTGCGGAACTTGACCGATCCGTATCCATGCAGCCGTCTGCGTGGCCGAACGTCTTCGGTTCGGTCGGCGAGGAACTGCACACCTTCGACGAGACGTTTCGTCCACCGATCGAGCCGGTGGAGTCGACCAGGATCGCAAGGATCGCCGCTGGAGAGGTGTACGTCGAAGTCCGGGACGCTTGGACTGAGATCTGGGCCGCGATGGATCGCGGGCTCCTCGAGTACGAGCTGAGCCAGTCGATCTGGGTCGCGGCCATTGGGCTGCTGCTCGCGGCGATCGCCTGGCGCCTGCTGGCGCACGGGCTGGCCGGGCCGTTCGGCAAGGAGCACGCGATACCGGTTGCGGCGGCGATCGCGGTCCCGGCGCTCATGCTGCCGGCGGTCCAGGTCGGCACACCGGTCGGGATCGCGGGCGGGTACCTGGTGCCGGCCGCGGTGGCCCTCGTCCTGGGCCTGTCGCTGGCGCGGCACCACCCGGAGGCGCAGTGGGCCCAGACCGCCATGGCGGCGTCGCTCGTCGCCGCTGCGCTCGTCGCCATGCTCGTCGTGCGCGACCTGACCGCGCCGATGCTGGGCGGCAGCAACGTCGGCACCATCCTGCTGCTGGTCGCGGCCATCGGGGCGGCCCCGGCAGCGGTCGCATCGGCTTCGCCCGGGAGAACGACGCGCGAGCGGGCAAGTCTGCTGAGCCTCGGATTTGTGCCGGTCGCCGCCGCGGCGGTCGTCGGGCGCGGATCGCTGAACCCGGCCATTCTCCCGATCATCGTGGTCGTGATCCTCATCGGCTGGTACTCGCTGCCATTCGAGCGGATCGGCGCCTTCGTCGGCGGCGGCGTCTCGCGCGTGCGCTCGATCGCGCCTGCCCCCAGCGTCAGAACGTCGGCGGCGGCCGTCTCGACCGCCCCGTCTGCGCCTGCTTCGGTCGCACCGGAGACGCCCGAGGACACCATCGTACCGGCCGGATTCCGCAACATGCTGACGGTCGGCCTGTTCGCCTTCGTCGTCCTGTACGGCCTGCTCCGTTTCGACGGGGCGTTGGTGGTCCTGGGCGTGCTGCTGGCGGGCGCCGTAGGGCTCGCCGTCCGGGCGGACCTGCTGGGTTCAAGCTGGACCGATGCGGCCATTCCCCTGGCGGCGTGCGTCGGCCTTCCGGTGGTGCTGGCCGGCAGCCCTGCCCGCCTTTCGGACCCTGGGAGTCCAGGGTTCACCTTCGCCCTCCTGCTTGCCAGCCTTGGCTTGGCCGACGTCATCGCCGCACAGCACAGCGACCCACTGTGGCGGCGACGGCTCGTGTTGGGGCCGATCGGCCTGGCGGTCGCCCTCGTGGTCCTGTGGGTAGTCGCGGGCTACGAGATGGAGTCATGGGTCTTCCTGGCCGCCGGTTTCGCCCCGCTCGTCCCCGGCCTGCCGGTCGCGTTCGCCGCCGATCACGATGCGCCGCGCGCCGTCTCCGCTCGCCTGGAGA
>JADLBB010000090.1 GCA_020848055.1 Chloroflexota bacterium
TGCTCCAGCGCGTGGCGCGTGGCAGCCCCGACGGCGAGTCGATCTGGTGGCGCGTCGCCGACAGGGCGCATGAGCAACGCCACCAGCAGCGCGTCGCGCTGCGGAGGAGGCAACACCGGGAGGACCTCGCCGACGGCCGGGCCCATCAGGTCCATCAGCCCGGAATAGCCCAAGCCCACTTCGGGTTGAGCCGGGATAGCTTCGAGCACGCGATACGATTGGGCCCTGGCCGACTGCACGACGGTTCGGAACAGCGCCGTCTTGCCGGCGCCGGGTTCGCCCTCGATGACGACGGCGCTCGGGAGCTCCCCCGGGTTGCGCAGCCAGGCCTCCAACCGGCCGAGCTCCGCGTCGCGGCCGACGAGTCGACCCCCGCCCTGTTGCATGGGTGAATGCTGATCCTAACGGACCGTGCTGTCGACTCCGGCGCGCCCGTCAGTCGGAGCCTGGTAGCTCCCCCGGCTGGCGATTGTCGACGAAGACGGTGATGGACACGATCCGGTCGTCTTCGGCCGGCTTCATGACCGTCACGCCGCGCGACGCCCGCCGGTAGCGATTGATGCCGCCGACCTCGGTGCGCAGGATGGTGCCGAGCTCGGTGATGAGCATGAGCTCGGGGTCCTCGCGGCCGACAAGGCGCACGGCGGCGACGTCGCCGGTGTCGCGGTTCAGCGAGTTGGCGATGACGCCACCGGTGGCGCGGTGCTTGACCGGGAAGTCCTCCACCTCGGTCCGCTTGCCGTAACCCTGCTCGGTCACGACCAGCAGCTCGTCAGCGCGGTTCTGCACGACCTCCATGCCGACGACCTCGTCGTCAGCCTTGAGCCGGATGGCGGTGACGCCCATCGTGTCGCGGCCCATCGGTCGCACCTCCGACTCGCGGAAGCGGGCTGCCTGGCCCTTGCGCGTGGCGACGATGATGTCGTTCTCTCCATCGGACAGGCCGACCCACTGCAGCTCGTCGCCGTCCTGCAGGTTGATCGCGATCAGGCCGTTGGCGCGGATCTTGGCGTACTCGGCCAGCGAGGTCTTCTTGATCATGCCGCGCCTGGTGGCCATGACCAGGAACTGGTCCGGCTCGAACTGCGGCAGGCTGATGAGGGCGCTGACGTACTCGCGCTGGTCGACCTGGACGCCGGGCAGGTTGATGATCGGCAGGCCCTTGGCCTGGCGGGATGCATCGGGCAGGGTGTGGACCTTGGTGATGAAGACCCGGCCGCGGTTGGTGAAGAACAGGATGTTGTCGTGCGTGTTCGCCACCAGCAGGTGGCGCACGGCATCCTCCTCCCGCGTGATCATGGCCAGTTTGCCTCGGCCTCCCCGCCGCTGCGAGCGGAAGGTGCCGATCGGCTGGCGCTTGATGTAGCCCCGCTGGCTGAGCGTGACGACCACGTCCTCGCTGGCCACGAGGTCCTCGGCGGTCAACTCGCGGTTCGCATCGGCCTCGATGCGCGTCTTGCGCTCGTCGCCGTATCGCTTCTGCAGGTCTGCAAGTTCGTCCTTGATGACGGCCAGGATCTTGCGCGGGTTGGCCAGCAGGTCCTCGAGCTCGCTGATGAGCTTGATGATGGCCCTGTACTCGTCCTCGATCTTCTTGCGCTCGAGGGCCGCCAGCCGGCGCAGCTGCATCTCGAGGATCGCGTTGGCCTGGACCTCGGTCAGGTTGAAGCGCTTGATGAGGTTGGCACGGGCGGTGTCGACGTCCGCCGCCGCGCGGATGGTGGCGATGACCTCGTCCAGGTTGTCGAGGGCGATCTTGAGGCCCTCGAGGATGTGGGCTCGTTCCTGGGCGCGGGCGAGATCGAACTCGGTGCGGCGGCGCACCACCTCGCGCCGATAGGCGATGTAGTGCTCGAGCATGCGCTTGAGGCCGAGCGTCTGGGGCTGCCCGTCCACCAGGGCCAGCATGTTGGCGCTGAAGCTGGTCTGCAGCTGGGTGTGCTTGAACAGCTGTTGCATGACCGTGTGCGGCGACCCGTCGCGCTTGACCTCGACCACGATCCGCATGCCATCTCTGTCGCTTTCGTCGCGGATGTCGCCAACGTCCGTGATCTTCTTGGCACCGACGAGGTCGGCCATCTTCTCGATCAGGCTCGTCTTGTTGACCTGGTACGGCAGCTCGGTGATGACGACCGCCATTCGCCCGGCGCGGATCTCCTCGAACGCGACCTGGCCGCGGATGATGATCCGGCCGCGGCCGTTGGCGTACATGTGGCGGATGGCATCGACCCGCTCGCGCTCGCCGGTGACCGAGTTGCGCACCTCCTCGTAGCGGAAGATCGTGCCGCCGGTCGGGAAGTCGGGCCCGGTGACGATCTCGCACAGCTCGCCGACCGACAGGTCGGGGTTGTCGATGAGCGCGCTCGCCGCAGCGGCGATCTCACCCAGGTTGTGAGGCGGGATGTTGGTGGCCATGCCGACCGCGATCCCGCTGGAGCCGTTCACCAGCAGGTTCGGCAGCTTCGAGGGCAGGACGGTCGGCTGGCGCAGGCGCCCGTCGTAGTTGTCGACGAAATCGACAGTCTCCTTCTCGATGTCGCCGAGCATCTCGTCGGTGATCGCAGCCATGCGGGCCTCGGTGTAGCGCATGGCGGCGGGCGGATCGCCGTCGATGGAGCCGAAGTTGCCCTGCCCGTCGACCAGCGGGTAGCGCAGGCTGAAGTCCTGAGCCATGCGCACGAGCGTCTCGTACAGCGCCAGGTCGCCGTGGGGGTGGTACTTGGCCATCGCCTCGCCGACCACGCCGGCGCACTTCCGATACGCCGCCGTCGATCGCAGGCCCATCTCGTGCATCGTGTACAGGATCCGCCGATGCACCGGCTTCAGGCCGTCGCGCACGTCCGGCAGCGCGCGCGCCACGATGACGCTCATCGCGTAGTCGATGTACGCGGTGCGCATCTCGTCCTCGATCGCCACCGGCCTCACGTTGCCGATGCGGTTCATCTCCATGGTTTACCTCGCGGGATGTGACGCAAATGTCGCATATGTCGTGGTGAAGCCTGTCTGCGCCGGATCATTCGCCACCGACGCCCGGCGCGATGCTGTACGTTGCCTTCAAGGCGGCCTTGGCCGTCGGTGCGGCACCGAGGTATCGGCCGGTGGCCGTCGCCACGACCCGCCCGTCCGCCGCGGTGACGTCGCCGGCCACCTCGTAGATGCGCCGTCGCCGCTCGATCACGCGGCCCACGGCCGTCAGGGACTCCCCGGGACTGACCGGTGAGCGGTAGCGCACGGCCATCTCGGCCGTGACGGCCCACGCATCGAAGCTGGAGGCCGACCAGGCCATGACCTCGTCGAGCAGGGTGGCGATGATGCCGCCGTGCAGCTTGTCGCTCCAACCGACGAAGTCGTCACCGGCGACCCACGTGGTGCGTGCCACGCCATCGCCGATCTCGATGCGCAGGCGCATGCCGATCGGGTTGGAGCCACCGCAGGCGAAGCAGTTGTGATCGGCGAACGCGTAGCGACGGCCGTCCTCCGCGACGAGGATCTCGTTGCTGGCGATCGGGGTGGGACCGTCCATGGCTACCAGCGGTCGTCCTCGTCGTCGTAGGCGCCGCCCCAGTCGTCGTCATCGGTGCGCCGCAGGCAATGGTCGGCGATGGCAAGCGCAAAGGCATGGCTTACCGCGTAGGAGTCGCGCAGCATGTTGACCGCGTCGCGCCGGTCACCGACGCCCGCGGACTCCAGCAGCTCGCACCATTCGTCGAGGCTGCGTCCGGTCTTGTGCTCCACCTGGCGGATATCTGCGGCGTGTCGTGATGGCATCGCTCGTCGTTGCCTTTCGTCTCGTATCGGTTCTCAGATGTCCAGGTTGCGGACCTTGCGGGCTTCCCCGCGGATGAAGTCGCGGCGGGGCTCGACCCGCTCGCCCATCAGGGTGCTGAAGATCTCGTCGGCCTCGGCGGCATCGCTGATCTCGACGCGCAGCAGCGTGCGCGTGTCCGGGTTCATGGTCGTCTCCCACAGCTGGTCGGCATTCATCTCGCCCAGGCCCTTGAAGCGTTGCACGCTCACGTTCTTGGTCCTGCCCTCGCGCGAAAGCTCCTTGACCGCCGCGTCGCGCTCCTTTTCGGTCGCGGCGTAGCGCGTCACCTTGCCGGTGCTGATCCGGTACAGCGGCGGCTGGCAGATGTACAGGTAGCCGTTCTCGATGATCTCGGGCATGTGGCGGTAGAAGAAGGTGAGCAGCAACGTGCTGATGTGTGCGCCATCGACATCGGCGTCCGACAGCAGGCAGATGCGGTGGTAGCGCAGCTTGGCGAGGTCGAACGTCTCGCCGATGCCCGCACCGAGGGCGATCACCAGCGGGCGGATCTTGTCCGATGACAGCACCCGGTCCAGGCGCGCCTTTTCGACGTTGAGCATCTTTCCGAACATGGGCAGGATGGCCTGGAAGCGCCGATCACGGCCCTGCTTGGCCGATCCACCGGCCGAGTCGCCCTCGACGATGTACAGCTCCGAACGAGCGGGGTCACGCTCCTGGCAGTCGGCCAACTTGCCGGGCAGGGCCATGCCCTCGAGCGCGCCCTTGCGAATCACGAGGTCCCGCGCCTTGCGTGCCGCCTCGCGCGCGCGGGCTGCCGTCACGCACTTCTCGATGATGCGCCGGCCGTCGGCCGGGTTCTCCTCGAGGTGCTGGACGATGCCCTCGGTGACCACCGTCTGCACGATGCCCTTGATGTCCGCGTTGCCCAGCTTGGCCTTGGTCTGGCCCTCGAACTGCGGATCGGTGAGCTTGACGCTGATGACGGCCGTCAGTCCCTCGCGCACGTCGTCGCCCGACAGGTTGGCCTCCTTCTCGGCCAGGGTGCCCGACTTGCGCGACCACGTGTTGAGCGAGCTGGTCAATGCGGCACGGAAGCCGGCCACGTGCGTGCCGCCGTCAACGGTGTGGATGTTGTTGGCGAACGCCAGTACGTTCTCGGCGAAGCCGTCGTTGTACTGCAGCGCCACCTCGACGTTGGTCGACCCCACCAGGCGCTCGACGTAGATCGGTCGCGAATTGAGCGTGTCGCGCCGACGGTTGAGGTGGCGGACGAAGCTGGTCACGCCGCCCTGGAAGTAGAAGTTCTTCTCGGTGTCGGTGCGTTCGTCGCGCAGGCGGATCCAGAGGCCCTTGTTCAGGTAGGCCGATTCCCGCATGCGCGTGCTGATCGTCTCCCAGCTGAAATCGAGCGTCTCGAACACCTCGGGGTCCGGCCGGAAGAAGGTGCGCGTGCCGTGCGCGCGCTTCCAGGTCGGATCCAGGCCGCGGTTCGCCTCGGCCACCGTGCCGTCCTGCTTGACCGATGCCTTCGGTGTGCCGCGGACGTACTCCTGGACGTAGCGCTTGCCATCTCGCAGGACCTCGACCCGCATCTCGGCGCTCAGCGCGTTGACCACGCTGACGCCGACGCCATGCAGACCGCCCGAAACCTTGTAGCCGCCTCCGCCGAACTTTCCGCCGGCATGCAGGACGGTGTGCACCACCTCGAGCGCGCTCTTGCCCGATGCGTGCTTGTCGACCGGCACGCCGCGGCCGTCGTCGACGACCTCGAGGCGCGCGTCGTCGTGGATGGTGACGTCGATGCGGGTGGCCTGGTTGGCCATGGCCTCGTCGATGCTGTTGTCGACCACCTCCCACACCAACTGGTGCAGGCCGCGCGCGTCGGTCGAGCCGATGTACATGCCCGGGCGCTTGCGGACCGCCGCCAGGCCCTCGAGGACCTGGATGTTGGCAGCGGTATAGCTGCCGCCCTTGGTGCGCGACTTCGGTGCTCTCGGTGCCTGTTCGACGGTCATGGGGACGGGGGGACCTCGTGGTCGGGATGGACGGGGACGGCGGTATCGGTGTTGGTGCCGCCGGCACCGCGGGTGATGATCGAATACA
>JADLBB010000091.1 GCA_020848055.1 Chloroflexota bacterium
CCGCGATCATGGCCCGCCGCAGCGCGGCCGACACAATCGCAGCGACGCGCTGGTCGGTGCCTTCGACCACCACCTGCAGCGTCGCATCTCCGCCGGCACCGATGGCGGGGATGACGATGGCCGCGTCGAGGTCGCCGCGGCGGACCATGGCGTCGATGTCGTCGCCCGCGGCGAGTCCGGTGACCGTGATCGTCGAGTCGGCCTCGATCGCCGCAGTCATGGCCTCGGCCACCGGCCCCTGGCCGGTCCCCGCCACGCCGACGCGGGGGAGGGGCGCATCGGTCCTGAAGAGCAGGGTGAACAGCCCCAGCACGATGATCGGGGTCACGAACAGGATGCCGAGCGTGCGGTGGTCGCGGCGGAAGCCCGCCAGCAGGCGGACGGTGATGGCGAACGTGCGTCGGAGGCTCATCGGACGGCGCGCGCGCTCAGGCTCAGGAACGCGTCCTCGAGCCGGTCGACCCCGGCGCGCGCCAGCAATTCCGGGACCGTGCCCTCGGCCAGCAGCCGCCCACCGAGCACCAGGCCCAGCCGATCGGCGCGCTCGGCCTCGTCCATGACATGGCTGCTGACGAGGATGGTGACCCCGTCCGCCGCCATGGCGCGCAGGCCGTCCCACAGCTGCGCGCGCAGTTGCGGATCGACGCCGACGGTTGGCTCGTCGAGCAGGAGCAACCGCGGCCGATGCACGACCGTGCACGCCAGCGACAGCCGCGTGCGCATGCCGCCCGACAGCGTGGCCGTCACGCTGTCGCGCCGATCCCACAGCTCGACGAAGCGCAGCGCCGCCTCAGGGTCGCCGCGCCCGACGATGCGCGCGAAGAAGCGGACGTTCTCCTCCACCGACAGGTCGCCGTACAGCGCGGCGGCCTGGGTCATGTAGCCGATGTCGGCCAGTACATCGCGCTGCGGCATCGGGGCGCCCAGCACCCGCAGCTCGCCGGCATCGGGCCGGACGAGGCCGACGAGCGATCGGATGAACGTCGTCTTACCCGCGCCGTTCGGGCCCAGTAGGGCATATATCTGCCCGGGCGGCACGGCCAGGTCGAGGCCGTCGAGCGCGACGACCTCGCCGAAGCGCTTGCGGACGTCGCGCGCCTCGATCGCCAAGGTGGTCGTCGGCGGCGTGCTCACGGTCGGAGGCCCGCCAGGATCGCATCGGTCAACTGGTCGACCGCGTCGTCCATCGGCAGGTCGAATCCGACGAGCCGCTCGGCGATCGGTCGCGTCAGCAGGTGCAGGAAGATCGGGCCCAGGACGGCCTGCACGGCCAGCACCGGGTGCATGCGGCGAACCGAGCCCGCCGCCATCTGGCGCGCGAGGTAGTCGGCCAGCGAGCGGATCGCGCCGGGCACGAAGGGCTGTACACCGGTCATGGCGTCCGTGCTCAGCGACGACGCCTCAAGCAGGACGCCGCGCATGATGCCGATGCGTGGCGCGGCGGCCTCGACCACGGTTCGGACCAGGCGGGGGATGACCTCGTCCGGCGGGCGGTCCGCGGCCTCTTGCATGAGCCGCGCGATCGGCTCGAACGGCCCGTAGTGGCGCACGATCTCGCCGAACAGCGCCGCCTTGGTCGGGAACAGGCGATAGACCGTGGCTCGAGACACGCCGGCCTCGGTGGCCAGCTGCTCCATGCTGAACGAGCGGAGTCCACCACGCCCGATGAGGTCGGCACCGGCCTCGAGGATCCGTTGGCGCGCCGGCGTCGGCGGCTCCAGCTCGATCGCCGCCAGCAGTGCGTCACGGGTGCCAAAGTGACGGTAGAACGTGGCGCGTGAGACGCCGGCCTCGTCCGCGATGCGGCTGATCGGGGCGGTCGGCTCTTTCGCCAGCAGCGTGCGCGCGGCGCTGACGACCTGGCGGTGAATGGTCGGATCGGCCTGGAGAGTCATCGGGTTCTGAGACTATGCAAGACGGAGTGTCCAGTCAAGTCTCATGGTGTTTCGAGTGCGGAGCACCTCCGTCGGGTGGCGGTTGGTCGCGCCACCCGCAACTAGGGCGATTGAGACCCCCCTCGTCGCGCCACACGCGACCAAGGGCGAACGAAGCCGCCGTCACTCGGCTCCTGTCGCGTGTCACGCGACCAGTGGCGAGTGGCTCATCCCTCCTTCACCGATAGTCGCGCCACGCGCAACCCGCCCGACTGCAGAACAGAACCGCCTGAGCGCCGAAGCCATCTCGCAATCGGAGAGTAACTGCCGCGTAAGCCCCCGCTTGATACAACGGACCCATGCCCACCCGAATGAACACCCTGGCGGAGGCCCGACGCTACCTGGTCTGGGCTCGATCCGATGCCGGTCGCGAGTTGCGCCTGGCGCGACACAACGCCGGCCTGACCCTGGCCCAGGCGGGCCGACGCCTCGGCTGGTCCAAGACCAAGCTGTCGCGCGTCGAGCTGGGCCGCAATCCGAGGGTCTCGGTCGAGGATCTTGTTCTGATCGGTTCGGTCGTTGGCATTCGGCCGTCCGTACGCTTCTTTCCAACCGGCCGGCGGATCGCCGACGCCGGCCAGGTCGAACTGCTTGCCACCCTGATCGCTCGCATGCATCCGCGGTGGCAGCACCGCCACGAAGTCCCGATGCCGCGTGCCGGCGATCTGCGTGCGGCGGACCTCGTCTCGAGCGTCGAGGGCTGCCAGCTCATGGTGGAGGCGTATCGGCGTTTCGCGGACGCGCAGGCGCAGGTTCGAGCCGCCCGGCTCAAGCAGCGCGACCTCGGGGCCGATCGGCTCCTGCTCATCATCGAGGACACGCGTGCCAATCGGGCCGCCGTCGCCAGCGCCCTGCCGGAGTTGAAGCCCTCGTTCACGCTCACCGCTCGAATGATGCTCGGGGCGCTGACCGCGGGCATCGACCCTGGCGGGGACGCCGTGGTCCTGCTGCGCCGTCGGCCTGCTTCGCCTTTGCCGGTTGCGCCACACGCGACCAAGGGCGAACGAGCCCCAGCTCCTTCGCCGGGTGTCGCGCATCACGCCACCTCGGGCGAATGACGAGCCCTTCCTTCGCCGCTGGTCGCGCCACACGCGACGCAACCCCAAAGGCGACCCGGGCTGGCCTGCTTCGCCTTTGCCGGTTGAGGAACACGCGACCAAGGGCGAACGAGCCCCAGCTCCTTCGTCGCGTGTCGCCCATCACGCCACAGCGGGCGAATGACGAACCCTTCCTTCGCCGCTGGTCGCGCCACACGCGACGCATCCCCAATCAGACGGCGACCACATTCCACAGCTCGTCCACAGCGCAACCGAACTTCCCCACAAGTCGTCCACACGCGTCACACACGCTCACCAACTCCCCACAACCAGTTGTGGTGCCCAGCCATCACCCACCACCAGATATTGTGGTTTCGGGCTTGACCGCCCGATGCTCCCGTATTACAGTGTGCCCCTTGCGACAATACGGCGTGCAGCCAGCGCGTCGGGCCGCCAGGGAGGGCATATCTGGCGCGGAACGCGATCCGTGCGGGTCCTCCATCGGTCGAAGGGCACTTTGAGGGACCACCAGGATCATGGCTCGCACCGCCGCTCCCACCAAGCCGTCTAACGGCAACGGCCACGCCACCACGAACGGGAACGGTCACGGGATCGGGCCAAAGACCAACGGCGCCGGCTACGTCCAGTTGACCGCAGGGCAGAAGCCGACCTGGCCGGGCCTGACCATCGAGCGGCGGTTCACCACGCTGGGCGTCCACCCGTATGACACGGTCGAGTGGGACCTGCGCGAGGCAGCCATCACCAACGAGCACGGCACGGTCGTGTTCGAGCAGCGCGACCTCGAGTTCCCCAAGTCGTGGAGCGCGCTCGCGACCAACGTGGTGGCCAGCAAGTACTTCCGCGGCCACCTCGGCACGCCCGAGCGCGAGCGGAGCGTGCGCCAGATGATCGACCGCGTGGCGGACACGATCGCCGACTGGGGCGTCAAGGACGCCTACTTCGCGACCGATGAGGACGCCGATGCGTTCCGCAACGAGTTGAAGGACATCCTCCTCAAGCAACGCGCGGCCTTCAACTCGCCGGTGTGGTTCAACGTCGGCATCGACGCCCGCCCGCAGTGCAGCGCGTGCTTCATCAACTCGGTGGACGACACGATGGAGTCGATCCTGACCCTGGCCAAGACCGAGGGCATGCTCTTCAAGTTCGGCTCGGGCACCGGCTCGAACCTCTCCACCATCCGCAGCTCCAAGGAGACACTGGCCGGCGGCGGCGAGGCATCAGGCCCGGTCAGCTTCATGAAGGGCTTCGACGCCTTCGCCGGCGTCATCAAGTCGGGCGGCAAGACGCGCCGCGCGGCGAAGATGGTCATCCTCAACGCCGACCATCCTGACGTCGAAGAGTTCATCGACTGCAAGCTCAACGAGGAGCGCAAGGCGTGGGCGCTCATCGATGCCGGCTACGACGGGAACTTCAACGGTGGCGAGGCGTACGCATCGGTCTTCTTCCAGAACTCGAACAACTCCGTTCGCGTGACCGATGCGTTCATGGAGGCGGTCGAGGCCGACGCCGATTGGGGCCTCAGGGCGGTCACCACCGGCGAGACCCTCGAGACGGTCCAGGCCCGCAAGCTGATGAACAAGATGGCGCAGGCCGCCTGGGTCTGCGGAGATCCGGGGATCCAGTACCACGACACGGTCAACCGCTGGAATCCGGTGGCCGGCACCCACACGATCAACGGCAGTAATCCATGCTCCGAGTACATGCACATCGATGATTCGGCGTGCAACCTGGCATCGCTGAACCTCATGCGCTTCGTGGGCGACGATGGCGAGTTCCAGATCGAGGACTACCGCCACGCGGTGCGGATCGTCTTCACCGCCCAGGAGATCCTGGTCAGCAACTCCAGCTACCCCACACCCAAGATCGAGTCCAACTCGCACGACTTCCGGCCGATCGGGATCGGCTATGCCAACCTCGGCGCGGTGCTCATGAACCGCGGCCTGGCCTACGACTCCGATGCGGGCCGTGCCTACGCCGCGGCGCTGACCTCGCTCATGCAGAGCGAATCGGCACTCCAGTCGGCGCGAATCGCGCGCGACCAGGGCGGCCCGTTCGCCGCCTACGCGCCAAACCGCGAGGCCTACACCAAGGTCATGCGCATGCATCGGGATGCCGC
>JADLBB010000092.1 GCA_020848055.1 Chloroflexota bacterium
CTAAATCGGCAGTCCGTCCGGCACGGGCTCAGGAGGGCTCGATCCCCCACAGGTCGCCCAGCGTGAAACCCTCGGGGAACGGATCGTCGGGATCGACCACGAACTCGGTGCGACCGGTGATCCAGGCTCGGCCGGTCAGCTGCGGGACCACCGCCCGATACGGTCCAACCGACGCCTCGCGCAGCAGGCGCCCGGTCCAGGTCGTGCCCAGGATGCCCTCGTGCACGAAGTCCTGCCCGATGGCCAGCCGGCCGCGGGCGTGTTCCACGGCCATGCGGGCGCAGGTACCGGTGCCGCACGGCGATCGATCGAGCACGCCGGTGAAAGACGCGGGCCGCGCCCAGTCCAGAGTGCCGCTGCTGACGACCACCGTGTTACGGCCGTCGACGCCCGGCACGGTGGGCGGCGCGGTCAGCTCGGCAATGCTGATGCCTCCGAGCCCCGGCATGAGAGGATGCGCTACCGGGATCTGCTCGCGCGCGGCCGCCTTGACCATCTCGCCGATGCGCACGATGTCGCGTCCCTCGTCCGGCGTCAGCGCCAGGCCAAGCGCCGCCGCCTCCACGATCGCGAAGAACATGCCGCCCCACGCCACGTCCACGTTGACGGTGCCGATGTCGGGCACCTCGACCGGAGCGTCCAGGTGGACGGCGAAGGCCGGAACATTCTCGAAGGTGATCGAGCGCGCGACCCCATTCCGGACCACGGCACGGACCCGAATGAGGCCGGCGGGCGCCTCGAGCACCAGGTCGGTCACGGGCTCGGTGACCGACACGAGACGCTCGGCGATGAGCACGGTCGCGGTGCAGATCGTGTTGCTGCCGCTCATGCCCGGGTACTCGGCCTGCTCCATGATCACGAAGCCCGCGTCGGCCTGCGGTATGGTCGGCGGCAGGACCAGGTTGCAGCACGTGGCGGGGTATCCGCGCGGCTCGCGCAGCATGAGCTTGCGCAGCTGATCGCCCTCGCGCGCCAGGTGGTCGCGCTTGGCGAGCATGCTGTCGCCCGGGACGTCGATGACGCCGCCGATGATCACCCTCCCGGGTTCGCCACCCGCATGGGCGTCGATGGCCGTGATGGTCGTACCGAACTTCATCGCTGAATCCTGCCACTCTCCGTGGGCCGATTGCGATCGTCCCAGGGCCGGGTACCGGAGTGTGCTGCCCCGGCCACCATCACTTCCGCCAGTCGCGCAGCCCGTCGCGCGGCATCCAGCCCAGGAGCCGTCGACCCGCGTCGAGGCCCAGCCATCGGCCGGTGTTGTCGCTCACGCCGTGGACGATTGCGAATCCGATGTTGACGGTGAGCGCCGCCTCGACCAGGGACGCGCAGTCGCGATGGCTCAACCACATTCCCGGTCCGCGTCCGGCGATATGGGATGGCTCGCCGTCCAATGCATCGGGGGACGGCGGATCATCGTCAGCGGTGACCCATCCGATGCGCAGGCAGACGACCGTGAGCCCACGCCGTTCGGCGTAGTGACGCCCGAGCGCCTCGCCCCATGCCTTGCTGGCGCCGTACAGGGAGTCGGGACGTGCTGGCGCATCGGTGCCGACCTCGATCGGACGATCGGGATCGGCGAAGCGGTCGTCGTCGTGCAGGTACATCCCGACCGCGTGGTTCGAGCTGGCGAACACCACCCTTGGAACCCCGGCCTGCAGGGCAGCCTCGTAGACGTTGTATGCCCCGACCACGTTCGGTCCCAGCAGCGCATCCCAGGTGGCGGATACGTCGGCGCTGGCGGCCAAGTGGACGATCGCTTCGGCTCCGGCGAACGAGCGAACCAGGACGGCCGGATCGGTGATGTCGGCGTCGGAACGTGACAGGTAGCGCGCCGCGAAGCGGTCCGACAGGCGAGCGCGCAGCACCCCGGCAACCAACCCGTCTCCGCCGGTGATGACAATGGCCATCGGCTCGGTCATTGCCCCATGGTAGGACGGCCGAATGTGACCGGTGCACCGGCCGAACCCGTGCCCGCACCGACGTGCGAGTCACAGGTGGGACCGCGGTCTCGACATCGGCACAGTCGCGGATTGCCAACAACGGGTACCCTTCAATCGATGCCCGCCCTGACAGCCAGCCGCCCCGGACGGCTGGAGTTCACCGTCGGGCTGGCCATGTGCATGGCCCTGACCGCGCTTGGCATCGACATGGCCCTGCCCGGGTTCGACGCCATGCGCCAGGACCTGGGACTGCCGGCCGACTCGACCGCGATCGCCGGCGTGGTCACCGTCTACTTCATCGGCCTGGCCATCGCGCAGGTCGCCTGCGGCCCGCTGGCCGATCGCTTCGGGCGCAAGCCGGTCCTTTATGCGGGCCTGGTCGTCTATGTCGGCGCGGCGCTGGCCGCCACCCTGGCACCGGACCTGGTGACGCTCCTGGTCGCCCGCTTCGTGTGGGGCATGGGAGCGGCCGGACCGCGGGTGGTCACGCTGTCCATAGTCCGCGACCACCACCGCGGCGAGGAGATGGCCAGGGCCATGTCGTTCATCATGGCCGTGTTCATCCTGGTCCCGATCATCGCCCCAACCCTTGGGGCGCTGGTGCTGGCGCTGGCCACCTGGCGCTGGATCTTCGCGGCCTGCGCAGTGCTGGCAGCAGGCGTGCTGCTCTGGTCGCTGCGCCTGCCCGAATCGCTGGACCCGCAGGATCGGCTGGAACTCAGCTTCGGGCGCGTGCTGCATGCCGCGCACCTGGTGGTGACCAACCGCAGCACCATCGGCTACACGCTGGCTCTGTCGGTCCTGACCGGGGCGTTCTTCTCGTACCTCGCCAGCTCGCAGATCATCTACGACCGGGTGTTCGGAGCCGGTGAGCAGTTCCCGCTGCTGTTCGGGGCGATGGCCGCCGTGATGGGAGCCGGGATGCTGTCCAACGCCTTCATCGTCCGGCACATCGGCGTCAGGCGCCTGGCGCACGGGGCGATCATCGTCTACGCCATCGCGGCGGTCGCCTTCCTGGTGGTGGTCGCCGGCGCCGGAGGGCGGCCCGCCCTGGCTACCTTCCTCGTGGGCGTGGCGATCATGCTCTCCTGCCACGCCATCTTGATCCCCAACTTCAATGCCATCGCCATGGATCCGATGGGCGAGGTGGCTGGAACCGCCTCGGCCGTGATCGGGACCATCTCGACCGCGGCAGGCGCGGTGATCGGGGCGGTGATCGATTCGGCATTCGACGGCACGACCCTGCCCTTCGCGATCGGGCTGGCGACCTTCGGGCTGCTGGCGCTCGCCCTCGTGACATGGGCTGAGCGCGGCCGCCTGTTCGCACCGATCGCGACGCTCACCTCACCGGATCCCGCCTCCCTGACCGACTGACCGGAAGCTGCCCTCAGGACACCGGGATACGCTTTTCCGGGTCGACGAAGGGCATCGGGACGACCGTCGCGCCGCGTGAGCCCCACTCGGTGTCCACCCGCAGCCGCGTGCCGTGGGCGGCCAGCGCTGCCGGCACCCAGCAGTAGCCGATGTTCGCGCCCAGGCGCGGTGAATGAATTGCCGAGGTGACTTCGCCGATGCGCTCTGCGCCACCGGCCTCGAACGCCGGCCACTTCTCGAAGTTGAGGGCGGGGAACGGGTCACCGTCCAACTCCACGCCCACGATGCGACGGGTCACGCCCCGTTCGCGGATCCGGCGCAGGGCGGCCAGCGAGATGCACGCCGCGTCATCCAGGTCCCAGCCGACCAGGCGCTCGAGGCCCATCTCCAGCGCGTTGTTCTCGTAGGACATGTCCGCGCCCCAGTTGAAGATGCCGCCCTCGATGCGGCGGATGTCCGAGGGCCCGGTGGGCCGCACGCCGTACGGCTCCCCGGCCCGCATCACCGCGTCCCACAGGTCCGAGCCACGCGAGGTGTCGAGCAGGTAGATCTCGTAGCCCACCTCCGAGGTCCAGCCGGTGCGGGTGATGATGACCGGCATGCCTTCCACCTCGGCGCGCGTCCACCAGTAGTACTTGAGCCCGGCGATGTGCTCGCCCACCAGGTCGCGCACCAGGTCGCGGGAGCGAGGGCCCTGGATCTGCATCGGCGCCACGTCGGCCTCGCGGATGGTGACGTCCAGGTCGGGGTAGGCGTGGCGCAGTCCGCGGGCGAACAGCAGCGCATCGGACGAGGCCAGCGCGAACCAGAACGTGTCCTCGTCCATGCGGGTCATGACCGGGTCGTTGATGATCCCGCCGTCGGCATCGCAGACCAGGACGTACTTGCCCTGCCCCACCGCGCAACGCGACAGGTCGCGCGGGGTCAGGAGCTGGGCGAAGCGCGCGCCGTCGGGGCCCGAGATCTCCAGGCAGCGCTCGACCGCCACGTCCCACACGGTGACGCCGGTGAGCAGCCGGTCGAACTCGGCCTCGAACGAATCGAAGCGGATCGGGAACAGCATGTGGTTGTACGTGGTGTAGCCGATGGCCCCATAGCGCTGGGTCGCCTCGTGATATGGGCTGCGACGCAGGCGCGCGCCGCGCTGGACGAGGGACATGTCGAACGGCGTCGTGGCCGGTCGCGAGGAATCCATTGTCGGCGGTACCTCCATGCTTCGGTAACCCGGGGATCGCCAGCAACGCGCGCCGGACGGTGACGGGCGCATCGGACGTTCGTCCAGATTAGGACATAGAATCGACCGTCGTATCAGGAGCTTGGACATCGGGTGAGCGCACGAATCCTGGTCTACACCGGAAAGGGTGGCGTTGGAAAGACCAGCGTGGCTGCCGCCACCGCCCTCGCCTGTGCGGACAAGGGCTACCGCACCATCGTGATGTCGACCGACATCGCCCACAGCCTGGGCGACGCCTTCGCGAGGGAGCTGGGCCCCACGCCGCTCGAGATCGCGCCCAACCTGTGGGCGCAGGAGTCCGACGTCTTCTTCAACGTGGCGCGCTACTGGGGCCGCATCCAGGAGTACGCCGCCTCGGTCCTGCGCTGGCGCGGCCTGGACGAGGTGATGGCCGAGGAGATGACGGTGCTGCCCGGCATGGACGAGGTCGGCTCGCTGCTATGGATCGCCGACCACCATGACTCGGGCAATTACGACGTGGTCGTGGTCGACGCGGCACCCACCGGCGAGACGCTGCGCCTGCTCAGCCTGCCGGAGGCGGCCAAGTGGTGGATGGAGAAGGTCGAGCCCATCGGTCGCAGGATCACGAAGCTCACCGCCCCGATCATCCGCCGCGTGGTGGGCATGCCGATGCCGGGCGACGAGGTCTTCAACGCCGGCGAGGAGCTCTTCGCGCGCCTGGAGTACATGCACGAGCTGCTGACCGATCACGCCAAGACATCGGTGCGCGTGGTGCTGACGCTGGAGCAGGTGGTGATCGCGGAGGCGCAGCGATCGTTCACCTACTTCCACCTGTACGACTACCCGACCGACCTGGTGGTCGCCAACCGCGTCTTCCCCGACGGCCAGGTGTGGCACTACTTCCGCGAGTGGTACGAGGCACAGCAGCGCTACGGCCCGATGGTCGAGAAGATGTTCCATCCCATCCCGGTCAAGAAGGTGCCGATGTTCGATCGCGAGATGATCGGGGTCGAACTGCTGCGCGAGCTCGGTCGCGCGCTGTACGCCGACACCGATCCGACCACCTTCTTCTACCGCGGGCGGCCGTACGAGGTGGTCCGCCAGGACGGCGGATTCCTGCTGTCGGTGGACCTGCCGTTCGTCGAGAAGCAGGACATCGAGCTGTCGCGCCACGCCGACGAACTGGTGATCGACCTGGGCACCTGGCGCCGCACGCTGGTGCTGCCGCGGATCCTGGTTGACGCCACCACCGAGAGCGCACGCTTCGAGGGGGGTACCCTCAAGGTCCGCTTCGTTCCCAGCAATGCCGAAGGAGCAGTCACATGACCGAAAAGTCAGCGTCCAGCACCGATGCCCGCACCGCGGACCTCGAGCGGCGGCTCGAACGGTTGGAGCGCCGCACGCCGTCACGCCTGGTGCGCGAGAGTCGATCCGGCATGGAGGAGGCGTTCTGGGCCGTCATGCACAGCGTCTTTCCGGAGGAGGCCCGGCGCCACATGAAGGCCGCCGGCCGCGAGCAGCTGCTTGCCGCGCGCGTGTACCTCGACCGATGGATCGAACGCCTTGAGGCCGAGGAAGAGTCCGCATCGGCCACGACGCGCTCGCATCAGAAGATCAAGATCGAGTAGCCATCGGCGATCTCGCGATTGCCGCGTCGAGCCCAGCGGGCCAGCGCCCCCCATTACGAGCGGCGACTCGGCCTCGCAAGCCGCCGAATGAAGCAGTCAGCCATCCGGAAGCCAGCGTCGGGCATGGTGCTTTGGAACCGGCTTGTCCCGTGGAACTGGGCGGACCGCGCGACGGGAGTCGAGGACGGCCTTGCAGCCAGGCTGTGCGATCTGCGCCTCCAACGCGTTGGCTTGACCAACGCTATCAGTGTCGCCTGCGGCAAACCATCGAACGAGGGTTACCGCGTCGGTCATCGCCAGGTTGGCACCCTGACCCTGGAAGCGGTGCCACCCGGCTGCGGATAGACGAAGAAGGACGATCCGGAGCGACCCAGCTCATGAAGTAGCTGACCGCCAGAAGTGGATGGAAGGCCCATGACCACTGGCTCGGTTGGTCGTTGGATCAGCCGCGTTCACGGGTAGCGACATCCCCATTTCTGATGTTATTCGGGCCAACCCCAACCTCGCGCTTCGGGCCGGCTCCGATGCGGGGCACGTGGCACGGCCACACGCTGGCGCCATGACCAACCTTTCTACCGCGAGGACCGACATGACACCCGCGATCTCGGCCAGCGGCCTCGGCAAACGATATGGCGCCGTGGCGGCCTTGACCGACCTGACCCTGGATGTTCCAGCGGGCTCGATCTTCGGGTTCCTGGGCCCGAACGGTGCCGGCAAGACGACGGCACTCAAGCTACTGGCCGGACTCACCCGCCCGACCGCCGGAGAGGCGTCAATCAATGGCGTGCCGGTGGGCCTGCAGGGCCCGCATCGTGCTCACATCGGCTACCTGGCCCAGGAGCCGCGCTTCTACGGCTGGATGACCGGCCGGGAGACCCTGGCCTACGTCGCCAGCTTCTACGACGTCACCC
>JADLBB010000093.1 GCA_020848055.1 Chloroflexota bacterium
CGCGAGCGCCCAGGAAGATGCTCATTTCGTGCGAGCCGATGACGGCCGCGCCCTCGACCGCCGCGAGCTCAATGACATCGGCGAGGTCGTCGCCGACGTGGTCGAAATGGCAGTGCGTGGGCGCCACGACACTGACCTTCTCAGGCGTGCGATAGGCATCAGGGTAGGTCGGGGCGCCGGTCCAGCGGTCGACCCAGATCCAGGCATCGTTGGGGGAGCGGTACAGGATCCCGCCGTGCCCGAGGCGGGTGATTCGCAGGTTGGCCATGGGTGTCTCCTTGCGTGGCACCCAATCGTAGGCGTTCGAGCGGCGAGGTGGTGGAACCTCGGATCAAACGCCGGGCGGCCGCCGCGTTCGTTTCCGGCAGATTCAGGTGCACGCCGCAGTAGACCGTTCCTTGACTCGCTGCGGACACGTGGTGCGGCTCTCATCCTGCACGCTGCCGCTGCAGAGCCCCTCAGCGGACGCAATGCGGCGCTGATCTGCATCTGCCGGTGCGGCGGAGCGGGCGAGTCTAGCCGGGGACCAGCAGGCGTCTGGCCTCCGCGATGCGCCGCATCCAGGGCAGTTCGCGCTCGATCGTCGTTTCCGGGCCGTGGCCGGGCAGGACGCGGACCGTCGGTGGGATAACGCGCGCCAGGCGCGCCAGCGAGGCCACCATCTGCTCGTCGCTGCCGCCGGGCAGATCGGTGCGGCCGAACGAGCCGGCGAACAGCACGTCGCCGGTGAGCAGCAGGGCCCGCCGCCCCTCGTACAGGCAGACCGATCCCTCGGTGTGGCCCGGCGTGTGCAGCACGTCGAAGACGAGGTCGCCGATGCGGACCTGCTCCCCCTCGCGCAGGTCGCGCGACGCGGTCACGGCGGCCAGCTCGAAGCCGTAGTTGTTGCGCCCGTCCAGGCGGTAGGCGTCGTCGGGATGGATTGCGAGGGGCGCATCGGTCCCCTGCATGAGGGGTGCGTTGTCGAAGATGTGGTCGATGTGCCCGTGCGAGTTGGCGACCAGGTGGAGGCGCAGCCCGTTGGCGGCGACGCGCTCGATGAGCGGCTGCGCCGCACCCATGCCCGGGTCGAGCACGAGCGCCTCGGGGGAACGGCCGTCCCAGACCAGGTAGGCGTTGGTCTGCCACGGCCCGAAGATGCCAACTTCCATCCGGACTCCGTGGTCCGGGTCGGGCGCTGGTGTGCCGGCCCGCTCGACGATCGGCTCGTTGGTCACTGCTCGCGCGCGCCGGCGGGGCCGGCGATGGTGCCGGCGTCATCGGCCAGGCGCAGGCCGAACCCGGATGCCAGCTGGCGGGCGAGCTCATCGGCCACCTCGTCCGTTGGTGCGGCGTGGCCCAGTTCGCGTGCCAGCGAGGTGACGCCCTTGCCGGCGAGGCCGCAGGGAATCATCTCGTCGAACCAGCGCAGGTCGTTGTTCACGTTAAGCGCCAGGCCGTGCGTCGTGACGCCGCGCCTAACCCGCACGCCGATGGCCGCCAGCTTGCGCTGGCCGTCGACCCAGATGCCGGGAAGGCCGTCGACGCGGTCGCCGTGGACACCGAAGCGTGCCGCGGTTTCGATGATGGCGGCCTCCAGGATGCGGACGTAGCGGCGCAGGTCGAGCGGGTCGCGCAGCTCGACGATCGGGTAGGCGACGATCTGTCCCGGGCCGTGGAAGGTGACGTCACCGCCGCGATCGATGCGGATCAACTCCGCGTCCAGCGCTCGCAGGCGGTCGGGGCTCGCCAGCATGTTGGCCTGGTCGCCGCCGCGGCCGATGGTGTAGACCGGGAAGTGCTCGAGCAACAACAGCCGGTCGCCGATGCGACGCGCGCGCCGTTGCTCGGCCAATTCGTCCTGCAGTTCCCAGGTTGGACGGTAGGCCACCGTCCCGAGATGCTCGACGGCCAGGACGCCGCCGTGCGCCGCCAGCAGCGGGTGCCCGTCGGAGGCCGGACGAAACGGGGCGTTCGGCTTCGGGCGTTGCAGGCGTCGAGGCCCCTCCGCGGCCGGCGGCGCGGAGATGTCGCGGAAGGGCGTGTCGGCGGTCATCGGCTCCGGCAGCGCGTGCGATTCGGCGGATCCACGCGATTCGGCAGATCCACGCGATTCGGCGGATCGACGCGATTCGGCAGATCGACGCGATTCGACGGATCCACGCGATTCGGCAGATTCATGCCAGGCGCGCACTGCGGCGTCTGCGCGCGGTCCGGGGACCCGTTGTGCAGCATGGGAGCCGCAGTATGGCGTTGGTGGACGGTCTTGGTCCGCATTGTGCGGCCCTCACCTGCATCTGCCGGAAGCCCCCATGCGCCCCGCACCGTGCCACCACCCGACCACGTCACACGGCCTCGGCCGCCTGGCGCCCGGGGACCTGCTCGGCGGCGTGATACGAGGAGCGCACCAAGGGCCCGGATTGGACGTGCCGGAAGCCCATTTCAAGTCCGATCCGTCGCAACGACATAAACTCGGCCGGGGTGTAGTACTTCATCAGCGGCAGGTGCTGGCGCGAGGGACGCAGGTACTGGCCGATGGTCAGCACGTCGATGTCCGCCTCGCGCAGCAGGCGCATCGCCTCGAGCACCTCGTCCCACGTCTCCCCCAGCCCGAGCATCATGCCGGTCTTGGTGACCATCTCGCCGAAGCCGATGCCGTGCGCGATCTCGCGGCCATGGGTCAGGACGAAGACGGATCGGTCCCAGCGCGCTCGCCGGCGAACCGGGCGCTGCAGCCGCAGGACGGTCTCGACGTTGTGGCCCAGGATGTCAGGGCGAGCCTCGACCACGGTCCGGATGTCGGCCTCGCGGCCGTTGAGGTCGCTGATCAGGACCTCGATCCCGATGCCCGGGCTGGCGGCGCGGATGTGTCGGATCGTGTCCGCCACCATCCGGGCGCCGCCATCGGGGAGGTCGTCGCGGGCGACCATGGTGATGACCACGTGCTGCAGGCGCATCTGGCGCACCGCCTCGCCAACGCGGCGGGGCTCGTCGGGGTCGGTGATGGGCGGACGGCCGGTGGCGATGGCACAGAAGCCGCAGTTCCGGGTGCAGACGCTGCCCAGGATCATGATCGTCGCCGTGCCGAGCGCCCAGCACTCGCCGATGTTCGGGCAGCGGGCCTCCTCGCACACGGTGTTGAGCGCGCCGCCATGCACGATGCTGCGGGTGCCCAGGTAGGTGGCTCCGGCACCCAGGCGCACCTTGAGCCACTCGGGCCGACGGCCGCCGGGCCCGGCGTTCTCGGGGACCGGGTCGCCTGGGGCGAGCAGGCCGCCGTCGGTCTGCGGCCCACCCGGATACATGATCTCCGATGGTGTGGCGTGACCGCCGCTCTCTGCACCGACCATGGTCAGCTCACCGAGCGCGCTGAAGTCGGGTCGTGAGTTGTCGAGCGCCATGCGTTGCTCCTGTGTCAAGCCGCGGCCGTCCGGCCGGCGGGTTGAGTCTACCCAAGGACCGATGTGACTGCCCGCGGGCCAGGATCAGGCCGATCGTCCTGCGGGGGTACCAGAGGCCGCTGTGCGGTCCGGTGTGGTTGCCGCGCGTCCCCTGGTTGCCCTCCGGTACGAGTGACTCCGAAATCCTATTCAACGCAGGCGGGATCGTGCTCATCGTGCCGGGTCATGACCACTGCCCGAGGCGTCGCACGAGAGCCGCGCAGGCCGATGCTGCTTGCGTTGGTCGTCGGCGTGGTGCTCGTGCTGGTCGGTCTGACCGCCAGCGCGCTCGTCACCGTCACCTCGGTCAACCTGTCCACATCGACGTTGAACACGATCGCCAGCCGTGACGCATCGCTGGTGGCGCTGTTCGTGAATGACAACCTCCGCCCCGGTGACCTCGGTGGCGGCCAACTCGGGGTCGCGCGGCGGGCCGAGCTGACGGACCTGCTCGCCCAGCTCGGCAGCACCGACTCCATCGTTCGCCTCGAGATCCGCGACCTCGACGGACGGGTCATCGTCAGCGACGAATCGCAGGTGGCCGGCGAGGTGGGTCCGGCATCGACGGCCATGGCATCGGCCGCGACAGGATCCCCGCCACCACCGGCACTGCTCCAGCCCGGAGTGGGCCTGGCCGCGACCGGCGGGCTGGCCAACCCCAACGGCATGATCGAGCAGTTCCTCCCGATCCTCGACGGCGACGGGCGTCCGCTGGGCGTGGTCGGGCTGTGGCGTGACGCGGGGCCCCTGCTGGCCAGCCTGGCAGCCTCGGCCGGGGACATCATGCTCGTCACGCTGGCCGCCGGCGCCTTCCTGGCCGCCCTCCTGGTGCTCGTCTTCCGCGCCTCGCAGGCCCGGTTGTCGCGCCAGCATCGCCAACTGCTTGACGCCTCGCGCACCGATGCGCTCACCGGCCTGCTGAACCACGGGGAGGTCGTCATGCGCCTCGCCACCGAGGTCGAGTCAATGCGCGGCAACGACGGGCGCATCGGCATTGCGCTCATCGACCTTGACAACTTCCGTGGCTTCAACGCGACTCACGGGCACGATGCCGCGGACCAGGTCCTGCTGCGGGTGGCGGCGCTGATCGCCCGAGAACAACCACGCTCGATCGTCGCGCGCTACGGCCCGGACGAGTTCCTGCTCGTCCGCCCCGGCGCGGGCGTCAGCGAGTTGGAGGCCGTCGCCGAGCAGCTGCGTGCGGACCTCCAGCACGAGCACGTTCAGTTCGGCGACTCCGAACAGCTGCCGATCACCGTCAGCGCCGGCGTCTGTGCCTATCCGGAGCACGCAACGTCGGTCACCGAGCTGCTGTCGGCCGCCGCGGTGGCGGTCGGCGAGGCCAAGGCCAGCGGTGGCGACGGCGTCCGGGTGGCACGCATCGGTGAGGAGGACCGGGTCGTCAGCGGCTCGTTCGACGTGCTGCAGGGCCTGGTCATCGCGGTGGACACCAAGGACCGATACACCAAGCGTCACTCGGAGGATGTCGCGCGCTACGCCGTGTTCCTGGCCCGCCGCATCGGCCTGGACCAGGAGATGCTCGAGACGATCCGCCTGGCGGGCCTGCTGCATGACATCGGCAAGATCGGCATCCCCGACGTGGTGCTGCGCAAGCCGTCGAGCTTGACCGATGACGAGTACAACATGTTCAAGCAGCACGTCGCGCTGGGCGACGCGATCGTGCGCGATGTGCCGAACGTCGAGATCGTCCGGGCCGGCATCCGCCATCATCACGAGCGGTGGGACGGCCATGGCTACCTGACCGGCCTCGCCGGCGAGGAGATCCCGGTCATCGGACGGATCCTGGCCGTGGCCGACGCCTTCAGCGCCATGACCACGACCCGCCCGTATCGCAAGGCGCTGTCGGTCGCGGAGGCGCTCAAGCGCCTCGAGGACGCCGCCGGGACGCAGCTCCAGGAGGAGCTGGTGGCCGAGTTCGTGACCGGCATCGAGACCGCGCCGGATGCGCCGCTTCCCGGCGAGGAACCCACCGAGCTCTGGAGGCCCCAGTTATGGGTGGCGTGATCACCCGGCGCGCGCTCTGTACAACGGCGATGGTCGTCGTCACGATCGCCATCGGCGCGCCGCCGTCACCAGCCAGGGCGACGATCGGCATCGGTTATTCACTGGCCGTCAGCCCGATGACAGCCGTGGCCGAGGTCGTGACCGACTTCACCGTGACGGTGACGAACACCACCGGCCCCGACAAGCTGGGGTGCGTCGAGGTCACGGTGCCCAACACCTACGAGATCGTGTCGGTCAGCGATTCGGTGTCATCCTCGGCCGGCCGC
>JADLBB010000094.1 GCA_020848055.1 Chloroflexota bacterium
TCGAGCCTACGTCATTCGTCGCAAGCGGAGGCCCAACCGACCCGCTAGGCTCAGACCACCGATGCCGACCGTCCACCTAGTTCCCCACACCCATTGGGACCGCGAGTGGTACCGGCCGTTCCAGAGCTTTCGCATGCAGCTGGTGGACCTGGTGGACCGCGTGCTCGACATGCTCGATGCCGACCCTTCCTTCGCCTTCACCCTCGACGGCCAGCTGGCGACGGTGGACGACTACCTCGAGATCCGCCCCGACCAGCTGCAGCGCCTGCGCGGGCAAGTGCGGTCGGGACGCCTGGCCATCGGTCCGTGGCAGATCCTGATGGACGAGTTCCTGGTCAGCGGAGAGACCATCGTCCGCAACCTCGAGCGCGGCTGGAACAGGGCCAACGACTTCGGCGGACCGATGCGGGCGGGATACCTGCCCGACATGTTCGGCCACATCGCCCAGATGCCGCAGATCCTGCGCAACGCCGGGCTGGCCGATGCCATCGTCTGGCGCGGCGTGCCCGCGGCGGTGGATCGTCATCGGTTCAGATGGGAGGCGCCCGACGGCTCGTTCGTGCGCGCCGAGTACCTGCCGGCCGGCTACGGCAACGCGGCTTACCTGTTCGCCGATCCCGCGCACCTCGTGGCTGCAGCCGAGCGCTTCGCCGCGTGGGCCAACCCCTGGTTCGGCAACGATCCGATCCTGGGCATGTACGGCACCGACCACGCCGCGCCGGTTCCCAATCTGTCCGGGCTGGTGGATCGGCTCAACGGGTTGCGCCCGGAAGCGACGGTCCGCGTCGACACGCTGGCGGGCTACCTGCGTGCGGCCGCCCCGCTGACCGACTCCGATCCGTGCTGGCGCGGCGAGATGCGCTCCGGCGCGCGCGCCAACGTTCTGATGGGCGTGGCCAGCGCCCGGATCGACATCAAGCGCGCGGCTGGCCGTGCGGAGACGGTCCTGGAGCGCTACGCGGAGCCACTCACCGCGCTGCACGTCGAGGCGGACGCGTGGCCGGCTGCCTTCCTGCGCCTGGCATGGGGCAAGGTGATCGAGAACTCGGCGCACGACTCGATCTGTGGCTGCAGCGTGGACCCGGTGGTGGACCAGGTGCTGGTCCGATTCGCGGAGGCCGAGCAGATCGGTTCTACGTTGACGCGGCGGGCGCTGGCGGCCGTCGCCTCGGCCGCCCCACGCGGCTCGGTCGTGATGCTCAACCCGACGCCGGCACCCCGGGCCGGGCACCTGGAGGCGGAACTGAGCATCCCCGCCGAATGGGGCGGCGTTGCGCTGGAGATGCCGGACGGATCGCGGATCGGCACGCAGGAGTTGAGCCGCAAGCCGACCGTGCTGTTCGACGAGCGGGTGCTCGGACGCGAGGCCGACGAACTGTTCCGCCGCTTCCACGGGCGCGAGGTGTTCGACCACAGCTGGAACGGCTACGCGATCGACGGAGGCACGATCACCTGCGACGTGGACGTCGATCCCGACCCTGCCTGGCTCGACGCCGATGCCATGCGCGCCGAGGTCACCGGCGCCATGCTCGCAGCGCCCGACGAGGCCTGGCGCGTGCTGGTGGTGGCGCGCCCGCGACGGGCGCTGGCCGCATCGGTGCCGATGCCGGCGCTGGGCTGGACCGCAGTGCGCCCGGTCGAGGGCGACGTCAGCCTTGATCACCCGGTGCGCGCCACCGAGCGCAGCCTGGACAATGGCCTGCTGCGGATCGGCGTGGCGCCGGATGGCAGCCTCGACCTGCTCGCCGCCGACGGGATGCGAGCCCAGGGCGTCGGGCGCGTGGCGGACGGCGGAGACGTCGGTGACTCGTACAATTACGGCCCGCCGGCGAACGACGTGACCGTCGACCATCCCACCCAGGTGCGCGTCGAGACCGAGCTGGCCGGGCCGGTCGTCGGGCGGCTGCGCGTGGTCCGCACCTACGACTGGCCGCGCTCCGCCTCGGCCGACCTGTCGGCGCGCTCGCGCGATGTCGATGCGACCGAGGTCAGCATGACCGTCGAACTGCGTGCCGGCGAGCCGTTCGCCCGCGTGACGGTCTCGTTCGACAACCGCGCCGACGACCACCGCGTGCGATTCCACGCTCCCCTGCCGCGCCGTGCGTCGGCCTCCTACGCGGAGGGCCAGTTCGCAGTGGTCGAGCGCGGCCTCACCGGGGAAGGCGGCTATCGCGAGGAGCCGATCCCGACCTTCCCCGCCCACGGCTGGGTGGATGCCGGCGGCCTCGCCATCCTGCTCGACCACATCGGCGAATACGAGCTGACCGCGGGCGGTGCGGAGATCGCGTTGACGCTCCTGCGGTCCATCGGCTTCATCAGCCGCTACGCCAACCCGTACCGGCTCGATCCGGCCGGGCCCGAGCTGGCCATTCCGAACGCGCAGATGCGCGGGCCGTGGTCGATCAGCTTCGGATTGCTGCCGCACGCTGGTGACTGGACCTCCGGCGGCGTCGACGCCGCCGCCGAGATCTACCGCCACCCGCCGGCCTGGGCGCACGGTTCCGGTTCCGCTGCGGCTTCCGCCTCGTGGCCACCCGCGGGCGCAGGGGACGACGCGCTGTGGCTGCGCGGCGCGCATGTTGACCTGTCCATGCTGCGACGCCGGGACGACGGCTGGCTCGACCTGCGGCTCGTCAACCTGGCCGGCGAGGCGCGAAAGGCCACCATCACCGGTGGCGTGCTGGAGGCGCGCGAGACATCCCTGCTGGGAGAACCCGGGGCGGCCCTGGCGGTCTCGGACGGCCAGCTGCGCCTGGATCTCCGGGCGGCCGAGGTGCGCACCGTGCAGCTGCGCCGGCGCGAATCGGCCCTCGGACGGGCGGACGTCCTTGACGCGGCCGGCCCCCGTCAGAGTGGCTGACCGCTGGAGTACGATACGCCCCCAATTGGGGGAGCCAACTGCACGGAGGAAGGGCGTGGACCTCGAACAGCAGCTCGCCGGTGTGCCGCTTCTCTCGGGCCTCGAGCCCCGCGTCAAGCGTCGACTGGCCGCCATCGGCAAGCATCGTTCTTACCGGGCCGACGAGGAGATCGTGCGCGAGGGCTCAACCGGAACGGCGCTGTACGTCATCCTGTCCGGCCATGTGCGCGTCGAGCGCGGCGGCAACAAGGTCGCGGAGATGGACGCCGGTGACTTCTTCGGCGAGCTCGCGCTGATCGAAGAGCATGAGCGGACCGCGACGGTCGTCGCCACCGAGCCGACCGACTGCCTCCTCTTCCCTGCCTGGGAGTTCACCTCGTTGCTCAAGGAGCACCCGGAGATCGCGGTGCCGATCATGCGCGAACTCATCGCGCGGAGCCACCGCACCGAACAGCACAGGGCCTGATCGGGCGAGGCCGATGCCGACGCGCGTTGTCCTCGAGGTTGCTTCCAAGCGCGCGTTCGCCAGTGCCATTGACTGGCCGGGCTGGTCGCGCAGCGGCAAGACCGTCGACGACGCCCTCGCGGCGCTCGTCGCCTACGCCCCGCGCTACGCGAAGGTCGCCAAGCGCGCCAGGGTGGCGTTTCCGCCTGACGCCGTCGCTCTCGATGTCGTCGAGAGGCAGAAGGGCAACGGCACCACCGATTTCGGCGCGCCCGGCGTGGCGGCGCGTGCCGAGGCCGAGCCCATCGCCCCGTCCGAGCTGATGCGGCAGACTGCGCTGCTGCGAGCGACGTGGGCTGTGCTTGACGCCGTCGCAAAGCGAGCCGAGGGGGTCGAGCTGACGAAAGGGCCTCGCGGCGGCGGCCGCGATCTTGACGAGATCGTCGGCCACGTGGCCGAGGCCGAGTCCGCGTACCTCGGCCAGCTCGGCGCGGGCCCGCCGAAGGGTGCGTCGCACGGAGCGCTGCGTTCCGCGATGCTCGGCGCACTCGACGACGCTGTCGCGGGACGGCCGTTCGCGAATCCTCGCAACACGAAGAAGCCGTGGTCGCCGCGCTACACGATCCGCCGCGCGGCGTGGCACGTGCTCGACCACGCCTGGGAGATCGAGGACCGCGCTACCCCAGGCGGGTGAGGATCTGCTCGCGCTCGAAGATCCAGTTGCCGGCCACCAGCGCCAGCCCGATGAGGACCGCCACGACCAGGTCACCCATGATGACCTGCTGCAGGCTGAACGTCGGCTGGCCGCTGAAGAAGCCGGCGATCGCGATGGCGATGATCGGGATGACGATGAAGCTGCCCAGTTGCTGCGCCGTGCGCGCGTCGTTGACGCGCGAGCTGACCAGGATGCCGAGCAGAACCGACAGCAGGCAGATCAGCGGCACCAGGGTCAGCATCGCGAGCAGCCACGTGTCGCTGAAGACCAGGTTGGTCAGGCGAGGATCAGCGATGGCCCCGTTTACGAGGCCGTACAGCACGAACACCAGCCAGGTGGCGATGATGGCAGGCAGGGCCGACGCGATCGCCTTGCCGATGATCAGCTCGCTGACCTCGACCGGGGTGGCCAGCTGAGGTTCGAGGGACCGCGCCTGCTTCTCGCCGATGACCGATTGCGTCGCGATGGCCATCGGCACCATGGCCGGGATGAGCAGGAAGTAGGCCATGAAGTTGAGGACTATGAAGCCCTGCGCCGCCAGCTTGGGGGGCAGGTCCGGAAACATGCGCAGGTAGTCGGCGATCTGGCCGAGCTGGTTCGGATCGAGGTCGTTGACCTCGATGAAGGCCACGATGCCGGTGGGAATGGCGGCGAAGATGAGCGCCGGAAAAGCCACCGCACCGAGCAGCAAGCGGTTCGAAAGCAGGTCGCGCATCTCCTTGCCCAGTACGGCACCGATGAGTCCCGGTCGCATCAGGCAGCCACCCTCCGTGCGTCACGCTCCCCCGCCTCGCCGACCAGGTCGAGGTATACCTGCTCGAGCGTCGCCGCCTCCTCGCTGACGCCGGTGATGCGCGCGCCGGCCTCGACCAGCGCGCGCACCAGCTCGGGGTTGTCGCCGCGCGGGTCGCGCACTTCGACCCGCAGCGTTCCGTCGAGCGGGCGCGCCGCGGTGACGAACGGTAACGACGCCATCAGGTCCATGAAGGACTCTGGGCGCCTGGCACCGACCAGGTCCACGCGGACCGTGGCGTTACCGTTGCCGCGCCGCAGGCGCGCCGGCGTGTCCAACGCCAGCAGCGTCCCGCGCATGATCCCGATGCGGTCGCACAGGCGTTCGGCCTCGTCGAGGTTATGCGTGCACACGATGATCGAGCGCCCGGCGTCGCGCAGCGTGGCGACGAAGTCGCGGATCGACTTGGCGGCACTGGGGTCCAGCGCGCTGGTCGGCTCGTCGAGGTACAGCACATCCGGCTCGTGCAGCAGTGCCCGGGCGATCGCCACCTTCTGGCGCATGCCCTTGCTGAAGCCACCGACCCGGCGGTCGGCCGCATCGGTGATGCCAACCACGCCCAGGTAGCGTTCGACCGCCGCCTGCAACTCGCGGCCACGCAACCCGTACAGGCGGCCGTAGTAGCCCAGGTTCTGGCGCGCGGTCAGCTTGTCGTGCAGCCCGGGCGACTCGGTCAGGATGCCGGTCACGGCCCGAATGCGCTGCGAGTCGATGCCCAGCTCATGTCCGTTGATCCGCGCCCGCCCCGCGCTCGGCGCGATGAGGCCGGCGAGCATGCGCACCGTGGTCGTCTTGCCCGCGCCGTTGGGGCCCAGGATCCCGAAGATCTCGCCGTCGCCGACGACGAACTCCAGGTCGCGGACGGCGGTCAGCGACCTGAAGCGCTTACCGAGGCCCGCGACTTCGATCATGCGCCGGCCATGCTACCCAGTCGTCGCGGCTGCTGCCGCCGTACCTTCGGGTGGCGGGCCCTGCGGACGGTCCGCTGCGGGTCACCGTCATCGGCACCCCGTGACGCATGCCGTGAGGAGATCACAGCGCGTAGCATCGGCGCATGCATGAGCGAACCGTGACCACGAGGCGCCAATTCGAGGGGCGCATCATCAACCTGCGCGTGGACGAGGTTGAGCTCGACAACGGCCGCCGCAGCACGCGCGAGATCGTCGAGCATCCCGGTGCCGTGGCCATCCTGGCCTGGGACGGCGCGCGGCTGGCGGTGGTGCGCCAGTGGCGCCATCCGGCAGCCATGGTGCTGCTGGAGATCCCGGCCGGCACCCTCGAGCCCGGCGAACCGCCGCTCGAGACCGCGCGGCGCGAGCTCGCCGAGGAGGTTGGCCTGGGCGCCGACGAGTGGCTTGAGGGCCCGCGATTCTGGACCGCGCCTGGCTTCTGCACCGAGCTCATGCACGTCTTCCTGGCGACCGCGCTCCACGACGCGCACGCCGAGGCCGACACCGACGAGATCCTGGAGCCTGCATGGATGTCGCTGGCCGATGCCATCGCCGCCTGCGACGACGGACGCATCGCCGATGCCAAGTCGATCGCCGCCATCGCCTGGCTGGCAAGGCAACTCCGGCGCGAGGGCTGATCAGGCCGCCGCGTCCACCCGCGCCAGCGCGATCCGGTAGTCCTCGTTATCGGGCTTCATCAAGGCTGCCAGTCGCAGGTGCCGCCGCGCACCGCGATCGTCGCCGAGGCGCTCGCGCGCGAGTCCCAGGCCGAAGTGGGCGTAGTGAGCCAGCGGATCGGACTCGACGATGGCGGCGAACCGCTCGGCCGCCAGCGCGTGCGCGCCCTGGTTGAAGTAGGCGCGGCCGAGCGCCTCCAGTATCGACGCCTTGCCCGGCTCGAGGGCCAGGGCGCGCTCCAACAACACTGCGGACCCGCCGAAATGGCCGTCGGCGAGCAGGCGCGAGCCGCGCTGAAACAGCTCAAATGCCGATTCGCGCGCGGGGGGCATCGGTCAGGCAGGTGCCCGCAGGTCGATGCGCTCCAGGCGCGGCGCATCGGTCAGGCCTGGAATCCGGCCGCGCTTGGCGACCGGGCGGCCGTCGATCTGCTTGAGGTCGCCGGTGAAGTCGATCGGACTGGCCTTGCTGATGTAACTGCCCACCGCGAAGGAGTCGACGGGCGCGCCAGCATCGCGGAACTGGCCGATGCGCTCCACGTCGAACCCGCCGGACACAACGATCCGGACGCGTTCGTGGCCGGCCAGGTCGAGCCGCGCACGGACCTCCTTGACCAGGTCCGGCGTCACCCGGCCGCGCTCCGACGGCGTGTCCAGCCGAACCCCCCACAGCCGATCTCCCAGCGCTTCGGCCACGCGCAGCGACTCCTCCGCCTCGTCCTTGAACGTGTCAACCAGCACGATGCGCGGGACGTCGGGGTCGATGTGCCGGTCGAAGGCCTCGGCCGCCCGGACCGTGTCGCCGAAGACCAGCACCAGCGCATGGGGCATGGTGCCGGTCGGCGACAGGCCGGCCATGCGCGCGCCGGCCGGGGTCGAGGCCCCGACGCAGCCGCCGATGACGCTGGCGTAGTCGAGCTGGTCCGCGACGGTGGGATGGACGTGGCGCGCCCCGAAGCCGATCACCGGGATCGGTGCTGCGGCCTCGACGACCTGGCGCGCGGCAGTCGCCCATCCGGAACCCGATGCCATGATCCCCAGGATGGCGGTCTCATACAGGCCGAACGCGGAGTAGCGCGCCCGGATGCGCATGACGACCTCCTTGGACGCGAAGGTATCGCCATCGTGCAGCGACTCGACCAGGGGTGGCTCGTCACCATCGGCCTCGGCGAAGATCTCGCGCAGGTAGGCCAGCGACTCGTCCGCGCCGCACAGGATGCCCGTCCCGCGCGAGAAGATCTCCATGGTGACGACCGGATCGAGCTGCTCGGCGGCGAGGATCGTGCGGGCCCGCTCGAAGTAGACATCGGCGGTCTCGCCGGACAAGACGTCCGCGGCAGTCTGGAATCGCGGCGTGGGGCGCTCGTCGGTCATCGTTGCGCAGTGTACGACGCGCGGCGTCGGAAGACGGCCATGGCAAGGGCCACCGTGATCAGCAGCAGCACCACCAGGCTGGCCAGGCGGACCAGTCCGACGCGCGCGGCCGACTCGAGCAGCCGATCGGCCTCGTCGAGGCTGGCGTGCGTTCCGCGCAGGTCGCCATCGGCGAAGTGGCCGGACGCGGCCGTCAGGTACGAGGCCGGGTCCGGGCCGCCCGCCAGGCCTATCCGCACCAGGAACGAGCGGGGCCCGTTGACCCGCTCGGACGTGGCGGCGTAGGCTTCCACGGCTCCGGACTGTGCCTCGAGCTCATCGACGGCCTCCGGCCCACCGCCGTAGGCCCGATAGGCCTGCGCCAAGCGATCCGAGGCAGCCAGGCCGAGCGCCATCATGCGTTCCAGCAGGGCGTCGCGGTCGGTCAACCAGGCCGATGCCGCCTCGATCTGTGGGCCGGCGTCCACGAAGCGCCACTCGGCCATCGCCTGACGAACCGGGTCCGGCGCACCCCAGCCATCGGCCGCGGCCACCAGCCGCTCGAGCGCCTCGCGCGCCGAGGCACGCGACGGGAGCAGCGCGACGTCCGCGGAGGTCAGGACGGTGGCCTCGAACTCGCCTGCCAGATCGGTGCCGCCGACGGTGGCGAGTTGATCGAGGAACGAGCGAGAAGTCAGCGGAGCGCGGGGCGTCGTCCCCGGCGGCGGCGGCGCATCGATTCGCGCCGGGTCGTAGGCATCGATCGACGACGCGGCGCGCAGCAGCACGCTGCGCAGCACATCGGCGCCGAGCTGCGCTCGCAGTCCGGCGATGAACGCCCACGATGCGGAATGACCGTAGCGCTCGGAGTCCGGGCCGGACGACGCCGTCCACGCATCAAGCGGGAATGCGGCATCGGCGAGGGATTGGGCCTCGACGGCCGGATCGAACGGAGGATCCAGGCCGAGCGGCCCGGCGACCCGGGCAGCCACGTCGCTGGCGAAGCCCTCGACGATCCAGCGCGACGCCACCAGGGCCGGCGGCAGCCACAGGTGCACCAGCTGATGGAGGATGGTGAACTGCGGCTCGTCGAAGGCGACAACGATCTGCGATCGATCCTGCCGCAGGTCGCCGAAGGTGCTCTCCTCGCCGGGAACGCCCTGGGCGATCACGAGCCGGCCGACGATCGGGTAGGGCATGCCCAACTCGGACTCGATCAACGGCAGGGCTCGCACCACCAGGTCCCGGGTCGCCTCACCCCACTCCGGATCGTCGGCGAACGCACGAACCACCAGGTCGGCGGTGCCACCCTCCAGCGGGACCGTCGCCTGGAAGGTGACCGGCTCCACGTCGCCGGTGGCGATGATCCTGGCCAGCCAGGCGCTCGGATCGGTGATCGGGCCGCTCTGCAGGAGGCCGCCCGGCCCGGCGGTGAGTGGATCGCCATCGACGCGGACCTCGAACCCGGCCGGGATCTCGACCGTCACTGAGCTGGCCGTCCCGAAGCCCCAGGCCGGGAACGCGACCAGCGACGGGCCCACCCGCACGCGGGGGTTGACCCTGTCGGCCAGGCGATAGTGGAGCTCGAGCTTGATCGAGTCCTCGAACCGCAATGGGTCACGCAGCTTGACGGTGGCCACGTTGACGCCATCGGTGGGGTCGACGCTGACGTCGAGATCGCCATCGGGGTCGGTCGCAGTCGCCGCGGTCACGCCGTCGTGGACCGCCAGGCGCACTTCGTCGAAGACGCTGAACTGGCCGTCGGGATCGGGGGTGGTGTTGGTGAAGGTCATGGTGACCGCCACATCAATCGCGTGATCGGCGGGCCTGACGTTGTAGGTCGCCGCCGTCTGGAGCGTGTACTCGGCCGCCCGGACCGGCGACGCCACGCCCCCCAGGGCCATCCCGGCGGCAGCCAGCATGGCCGATAGCAGCCAGGCCGCCGGTCGCCACCTCATCGGATGCGACCGATGATACGAGCCAGCAGGCCCGCACGACGCTGCTTCGGCGGCGCAGGGACCCAAGCGGGCATGGCTGCCTCGACCTCGGCCGCGTAACGCTCCAGGAGCGCCGGATTGCGAGATGCGCGGCCCGACCAGTCGGGCACGACGCCGCGGTCGGCCACGGCCGCCGCCGTGTCGTCCAGCAACCGGTCAGCCACGATGGCCAGCCGTGCCAGGCCACGCCCGAGCTCGTCACGATCGACGACGGCGGTGGGCAGCTCGGTCATCAGCA
>JADLBB010000095.1 GCA_020848055.1 Chloroflexota bacterium
ACGGCCGCGCGGTGGGCGCGACGGAGCTCCCGAGCGTGGGGCTCACCCTCGGGCTGGTCATCGCCGATGCGGACGCCAACGTCCTCGGCATCAGCGCCATCGGCGCCGCGGGACTGGTGGACGCGACTCAGCTGCGGCCCGGCGAGACGGCCCGGCTCGGAGACGTCGAGGTCGCCTTCAACGGCTTCGATGCCTGGGTCACGCTGATGGCCAGGCGCGATCCGGGGCAGGCGCTGGTGCTGGGCGGGGGCATCGGCCTGTGTGTCGCGCTGGCAGTCGCGTTCTGGCTGCCGCGACGGCGAGTCACGCTCCGGCCACGTGGCAGCGAGCTGCTCGTCACCCTGCGTGGCGAGCGGTTCGATCGCCCGACCCGGGAGTTGGAGCGGCTGCGTCAAGCACTCGGTTCGACCCCATGACCAGCCTGCTCGATGCATGGCGGGCGGTGGACCCGACCGCCCGGCTGGTGTCTGGGTCGGCCGAGCTGCTGCGACGGCCGGTGCGAGGCGTCGCCGGCACCCGGGCGGCCCCGCCCCATCTTCCCGCGCTGGCCGACGGCCAACTGCTGGTGGTGGACGGCCGCCTGTTGGTCGATGATCGGCTCGATCCGCTGGTCAGCGCGGTCGGCGAGGCAGGACTGGCTCCGGTTGGGCTGTGGGTCGTGACCGATGCCCCCCACGCGATCGAGGCGGCCGGCGCCCCACTGCCGGTGCTGCTCGGGAACGGCGCCGTCCCCGCTCGCGTTGACGCAGTCGCCGGCTACCTCTCCGGGGAGGGAGCGTTCCTCGCCGAGCTGTCCGCCGCGCTGCGCCTGGCCGCGGCCGAGGCCGCCCTCGCCGACCACGGCCCCGGAGCGCCCGCGGTCGTGGTGGCCGGACGCATGCGACGCGGCGTGGCCGTCAGCCGCGACGGTTCGCTGCTGGCACTGGTTCCCCGTCCTGCAGGCCGCACACTCGCCACCCGCTTCGCTGCGCTCCATGGCCGGCTCTTCGCCGGGCATGCCGGCGCCGTTGGCGGCCGGCGCCATGCGCGCGATGGGTTGTGGACCGCCGGCCGCGACGTCGTCGATGGTGCGGTCGCCTGGCTGTTTGACGACGTCGAGCTGGCTCGTGCCGACGAGGTTGCGCTGGATGCGATGGTAGTCACGCTGCGAGCCATACTGCGGCGCGCTTCATCCGAACGGGCCGGGGTTGGACGGGCCTCCAGGGCGATCCCGTCGACCGGGGACCCGCTGCGAGACACCCTGGTGGCGGTGGCTCGCGCCAACGGGCGCATCGCACCCGCGGCACGCGCGCTGGGCGTGCATCGCAACACGGTCCTGTATCGGCTGCGCGTCGCATCGGCTCGGCTGGGTGTCGATCCGCGCCGGGCCGAGGACGCCATCCGCATCCTGCGTGAGGCCGGGCCGCGCGACTGAGGCCCTGCCTTGTGCAACATGCACAAGCCTTTGGTTCTGGTCCTTCGCGGCGGGGGACCCTGGAAGGGCCGATAAGCCATAACCTGAAGGCCTCCCAATCAACCACCATCGGAGGTCCACACGTTGGCCACGACCCTGGCTGGCGCCCTCAAGCTCGCCGACAAGCACAACCTTCGCTTCGTCAGCCTCCAGTTCACCGACATCGTCGGACAGGTCAAATCGGTGCAGGTGCCGATGCATCAGCTGGAGGAGGCGGTCGAGCACGGCAAGTGGTTCGACGGCTCGAGCATCGAGGGCTTCGCGCGCATCGCGGAGTCCGACATGTTCCTCGTTCCCGACCTCGACACGTTCAGCCCGATCCCGTGGGAGCCCGGCATCGGCCCCGACGGTGCCAAGTCGGCCACGGGCAGCGCGCGCGTCATCTGCGACGTCTTCACGCCCAACGGCGAGCCGTTCGCCGGCGATCCTCGCGGCGTCCTCAAGCGCCAGCTGGAAAAGGCGCGCAAGGCCGGGTACATCCTCAACACCGGACCCGAGCTCGAGTTCTTCCTGCTGCGCCGATCGAACGGCTCGGTCGAGCCGCTGCCGCACGACGCGGCGGGCTACTTCGACCTGTCCGAGGACCTGGGCACCGAGGTCCGCAAGGAGATGATGAACGGCCTCGAGGCCTTCGGCATCAAGGTCGAGACGGCGCACCACGAGGTCGCCACCGGCCAGCACGAGATCGACTTCGAGTACGCCGATGCGCTGCGCACCGCCGACAACGCGGTCACCTTCAAGACCACGCTCAAGGCCGTCGCCGCGTCGAAGGGCCTGTACGCCACCTTCATGCCCAAGCCGTTCTTCGGCATCAACGGCTCCGGCATGCACACCCACCAGTCGCTGTGGGACATCAAGCGCGGGCGCAACGCGTTCAGTGATCCGAAGGACCCTTACGGCCTGTCGACCATGGCGCGCCAGTACATCGCCGGCACGCTCGAGCACGCGCGCGGCATGATCGCCATCCTGGCCCCGCTGGTGAACTCGTACAAGCGGCTCGTCCCGGGTTACGAGGCGCCGGTCTACATCGGCTGGGCGCGCATCAACCGCTCGGCGCTGATCCGCATCCCGCAGATCAGCAAGGGCTCGCTCAACTCAGTGCGCATCGAGCTGCGCTGCCCGGATCCTTCCTCGAACCCGTACCTCGCCTTCGCCGCCATGCTGGCGGCCGGCATGGACGGCGTGGAGCGGAAGCTGACCCCACCCGATGCCGTCGAGGAGAACCTGTACCACCTCGACGCAGCAAAGCTCGAGTCGCGCCACATCCGGCAGCTGCCCGGCACCCTGCGCGAGGCCCTCGACGAGCTGTCGCGCGACGAGGTCATCCGCGACGCGCTGGGCGACCACGTCTTCGAGCGCTTCGTCGAGGCCAAGGCCGACGAGTGGGACGAGTACCGCACCCAGGTCAGCACCTGGGAGGTGGATCGCTACCTCGAGGCGTTCTAGGCGGGCCCCTGACCGATCCTGGGCGATGCGCGGGTAGAATCACCCGCGCATCTCGCATCTTCCGGAGGGCCGCGCGCTGGCTGGGTCGCGACGACGAGTCCTGCTGCTGTCGATGTACCCGCTCGCAGAGCGATCGAGCGGCCCGACGGTCCGCATCGGGCACCTCGTCGAGGCGCTCGGCGGGCTGGTCGATCTCGATGTCATCGAGGGCACGCGCGCGACACGCCGCGGGGCACTGGTCCGATACGCGAGGTCCGGCCGGCTGCGCGGACTCGACGGCGTCTACGTCGAAAGCTCGACGGCGTTGCCCGGCGAGACGGACATCGCCTTCCTGGGCCTGGCGCGACGACACGCCCCGGTCCTGACCTACGTCCGCGACGCGTACCAGCTGTTCGGCGCGTACGCGCGCGGCCAGTCGCCCTGGCGACGGTTGCAGCGCGCGGCCTTCCGACCCGCCATGCGCGCCCTCGGCTCGGTCTCGACGCAGTTGGCCTTTCCGACCCGCGGCCTGGCCGTCGCTGTCCTGGGCCAGCGCGGCGAACGGGCGCCGTTGCTCCCGCCGGGTGCGCCGCCCGCCGTGGACATCCCATGCGTTGCCGATGCGGACCGCCTGCTGTACGTGGGCGCCGCCAGCCTGCCGGCGCATGGAGTCGACCGCCTGCTCGCCGCAGTCGCGGAGGCACGCGACGGTGGGTCGCGTATCGGGCTCGACATCGTGTGCCGCGCGGGCGAAGCGCCCGCCGGGGAAAGACCGCCGTGGCTGTCCGTCCACCACCTGGCCGGCGATGAGATCCACGCCCTGCTGCCGCGGACGGTGGCCACGGTGATCCCTCGTCCGAGGACGGCCTACAACGACCTCGCCCTGCCCATCAAGCTGTTCGAGTACCTCTCGTACGGGCGCCCGCTGCTGGTGACCGATTGCCTCGAACAGGCCGAGGTGGTGGAGCGGGCCGGGGCCGGCGTCGTGAGCGGCGATGGCCCGGGGCAACTGGCGGCCGCGATCGGCCTGATCGCGGCGGCCGATGTGCCCCAGCGCGAACGATGGGAGGCAGGCGCCCGGCGCGCCGCCGCCGAGGCATCGTGGGACCTGCGGGCGAGGTCGATCCTCGACATCCTGGGCGCTCGAGCGTGACGGCGGCGGGAGGGCGCGGGTTCGGGGCACGCCTGGCCGGCGACTCGCTGGTCTACGGCCTGGGCGGCGTGGCGAACCAGGTCGTCGCGGTGCTGCTGGTCCCGATTTACGCTCGTCAACTCGGTCCGGAGGGCGTCGGAGTGGCCGGTGTCCTGAACTCGACCGTGTCGTTCGCGACCCTGCTGGTGGGCCTGGCACTGCCGCAGGCCTTCTTCCGCTGGTACCTGCGCGAAGCGACGACTGCCGGCCAGGCCGCCCGCGTCCTGGGGACGACACTCACCATCCGGATCGCCGCCTCGATCGCCGGCTTCGGCCTCGTGCTTCTCGCCGCCATCCCGTTGACCGCCCTGCTCTACGCCGGGCAGCACCTGGTCGTGTTCGCCCTGGCGGCACCGATCGTCATGTTCGATACGTTCAACGCCATCCCGCTGTCGTACCTGCGCGCGGGCCGTCGCCCGCGGGACTACATCGTGATCAGCATCTCCCGGGCGGTGGTGGCCACCGTGCTCATCCTCGGCTTCGTCATCGTCGGCCGCTTCGGGGTGGCAGGGGTCGCGCTGGGCGGTGCCATCGCTGCGGCGCTGGGAGCCATCCTGGGCGTGGTCGCCCTGCTGCGCGCCGGTGTCATGCGGTTGGCCTACGACCGCAGCCTGTCGCGCACGATGCTGGCGTTCGCACTGCCGCTGGTGCCGGCCGGTATCGCCGGCTGGACACTGAACCTTTCGGACCGGCCCCTGCTGCAGGTCATGACCGGCAGCGCCGAGATCGTGGGCGTCTACACCATGGGCTACACCGCCGGTCTCGTCATCAATGCGCTGGTGGTGCAGCCGTTCTCGCTGGCCTGGGGCGCGGCGTACTGGGAGATCTCCCGCTCCGACGGCGCACCCGCCACCTTCGCGCGGGTCATGACCTGGTTCCTGGCGCTGGCCTCCGGCGTGGCCCTCCTGCTGGCCGGCCTCGGCACTGACGTCCTGCGGCTGCTGGTCGGACCCGCGTTCGAGTCGAGCCGCTTCATCGTGCCGTTCAGCGCGTTCGCCTACGTCATGTACGGCGGCTACCTCATCGCCTCGGCCGGCCTCAACATCGCCGGCCGGTCAAAGACGCTGGCAGCGGTCATGGTCGGCGCGGCGACTCTGACGCTGGTTGCCAACCTGGTCCTGATCGGGCCGCTCGGGATGTACGGCGCTGCCGTCTCCACCGTCGCCGGCTACGCGCTGTTGCTGTTCATGACGGCCCGATCCGGACAGGGCGCGTTCCGCGTGCCGTGGCAGGTCGGCCGCGGGGCGACCATCATGGCCATCGCCGTCGGCCTGAGTGTCGCCGCGCTGCTCGGTCCGGACCATCTGCTCTGGCGCGTCGCCTGCGTGGCCGCCTATCCGCCGGTCCTGCTGGCGGTGGGCCTGGTCCGAGTCGACCAGGGTCGGCGACTACTCGACGTCCTGCGCCGATCGTGATGGAACCCCGGCGCCCCATCCTGGTCCTGACGCGGATCTGGCCGACCGCCGAGCGTCCGGGCCTGGGCAGCTTCATTCGCGCCCGAACATCGGGCGTGTCCGGACTGCGGGTCATCCGTCCGCGTTGGGCCAACGCGCCGTGGCCGGTCGTCTACGCCGAGATGCTGGTCGCCGCGCTGGGTGCTGGGCCCATCGGTGGCGTCGAGGCACACATGCTGCTGCCGACCGGCCTCGTGGGGCTGATCATCGCGCGGTTGCGGGGCGTGCCGCTGGTCGTTGTGGCTCACGGGACCGATGCGCGCGGCTGGGACCGGCGGCCCGCCCCCCTGCGCTGGTTGGCGCAGCAGGTGGCTCGACGCGCGGACCGCCTGGTCGCCAACTCGGCCGACACTGCCGCCAACCTGGCTGCTCTCGGCGGACGGCCGGTGGTCATCCCTCCCGGCATTGACCTCGGGCGCTTCCGGCCGACGCCACGGCCGGATCGGCGCCGCATCCTGTACCTCGGGGGCCGCGATCGGGCAAAGGGCTACGAGGTGGCGGCCGCACTGGCCGACACGCTGGTCGGACCCTGGTTGCGCGAGGTCTCGTCCGACGAGGTGGCGCGCCTGATCCGTGAGCACGACGTCGTGCTGGTCCCCTCGCTGGCCGAGGGCTTCGGGCTGGTTGCCCTCGAGGCCATCGCCAGCGGTCGCTGGGTGGTCGCCAGCGATGTCGGCGGCCTGCGCGACCTGGTCAGGGACGGCATCAACGGGACGCTCGTTTCAGACGCCGGCTTCGCGTCCGCCCTTGCCGGCGTGCCCGACTACGACCCGTTCAGGGTGGCAGCCACCGTCGAGCGCTTCGACCTCACCGCCTGGCAGGCGGCGCTGGGCCGGCTGTGGAACGATCTGGTCCATGACTGAGGACGGCCCTCTGGTGGCCATGCTGGTCCGGAACCGGTTCACCAACGACACCCGCGTCGAGAAGGAGGCGCGCACGTTGCTGGCCGCTGGCTATCGGGTGACGGTGGTGGCCGATGGCGGAGATGGCCTTCCCGCGCGAGAGGGACGCGACGGCATCGACGTTCGGCGCGTGTCCAGGTCCGGCACGCGCCTGGCCGGCGCTCGATACGCGCGACACGAGCGCCGCCTGGCTGGGCTGTTGACGAGCCTGCGGCCCACCGTCCTGCACGCCCACGACAGCAACGCCCTGTTGTCGGTGGCGGTGGCGGCACGGCGCCTCGGCGTGCCGTTCGTCTACGACGCCCATGACCTCTGGCTGGGCAGGCCGCGCCGCGACCGTTCGCGGGCCTACTTCGCCGCCAGCCAGCTCCTGTACGGCGCGATCGAGCGCGCGCTGGTACCAAGGGCGGCAGCCACCATCACCGTGTCTCCGCCACTGGCCGACCACCTGGCTCTCCGCTACGGCCTGCGGCGCGTCGCCCTGGTTCCCAACTACCCCGAGTTCGACGATGGGGCGCGGATGCTGGACCTGCGCGCGCTCGAGGGCGTCGATCCGGCGGCACCCATCGTGCTGTATCTCGGCGGGCTGATGGCCGGACGCGGCCTCGAGCAGCTGGTGGACGCGGTGGCGCTGGTCCCCGAGGTGCAACTGGTCCTGCTGGGCGATGGGGCACTGGCCCCTGCCCTGCGTCAACGTTCCGCCGACCGCGCGATCTCGCAGCGCGTGCACGTGCTGCCGCCGGTCCCCCCCGACGAGGTCGTGGCGTGGGCTCGCTCGGCCGACATCGGCGTCAGCCCGATCGTGCCCTCCTGTCTGAACTACCGCTACTCGCTGCCCAACAAGCTGTTCCAGTACATGGCCGCGGGCCTGCCGGTGGTGGCCAGCGACCTACCGCAGGTGCGAGAGGTGGTGACCGATGCACGCTGCGGCATGGTCGTGGACACCCGACGCCCGGAGGCGATGGCCTCCGCAATTGGCCAGCTCCTGGCCGACCCGGCGGCCGGCGATCTCGGGCGTCGCGGGGCCGAGGCCGTCAGGGATCGGTATCACTGGGGCGTGGCTGGGCAGCGCCTGCTGGACCTGTACGCCGATCTCGTGCCGGACCGGAGCCACGTTTACCACCCGCCGTAGACGAAATTCCTACGCAGCCCGCCGCGCGGCAAGGCACAATGGCCCACACCATCCACACGAGCCATCGCATGCGCCGCATTCGCCGCCTCCTCGCGATCCTCGCCACGGCCGTGTTGCTGGCCGGCCAGGCGACCGGGGTCGCCGAGGCCCGTCCGGGCGACCCGGTGCCGAACGTGGTCGCGCCGCCGAACGCCTGGGCGCCGGGCTGGGTCCGCCTGGCGCTGGTGACCTCGGGACTGAATTCGCCGGTGGCCATCGCCAATGCCGACGACGACAGCAACCGGCTGTTCATCGTCGAGCAGCGTGGCACGGTCAAGGTGATCAAGGGTGGCGTCCTGCAGCCGGGCTTCTTCCTCGACATCCGAAGCGTCCCTGGCGGCATCAGCAGCGGTGGGGAGCGTGGACTGCTGGGCGTGGCCTTCCACCCCGACTTCGAGACCAACCGCAAACTGTTCGTGTACTACACGCGCGCCGACGGCGACGTGGTCATCGCCGAGATGACGGCCAACGCGGCCGGGACCTCCGCTGCGGTGGGCACGCTCGACCCTCTCCTGACGATCGAGCATTCGAGCTACACCAATCACAACGGCGGCCAGTTGCTGTTCGGTCCCGACGACTACCTCTACGCCTTCATCGGCGACGGTGGCGGCAGTGGAAATCCGCTCAACACCAGCCAGGACCTCAATTCGCTGCTGGGCAAGACCCTACGCATCGATCCGGACCTGTCCGGCGGCTACGCCAACCCGGCCGGCAACCCGTTCGCGGGCGCCACGGCCGGTCGCGACGAGATCTGGAACTACGGCCTTCGCAACCCGTGGCGAGCCTCGTTCGATGACGACACCGGCGAACTGTGGATCGCCGATGTCGGCCAGGGGACGTGGGAGGAGATCAATCGCGAGCCAGCGCTGCAGGGCGGCCGCAACTATGGATGGCCCTGCCGTGAGGGTCTGCACGCCTACAGGGCCAGTTGCAGCGGCGGCTCGTTCACCAATCCGGTGGCCGAGTACGGCCACGCCGGAGGTCATTGCGCGGTGACCGGCGGGTTCGTGTATCGCGGCGACGTGTTCGAGGACTTCGAGGGCCGATACGTGCTGGGCGACTACTGCAGCGGCTACCTGTGGACGCTCGTGACGAACGCGGCGAGCCCGACGCTCCAGTTCCACCGCAACACGTCGGCCTTGATAAGCTCGTTCGGCGAGTCGGAGAAGGAGGAGATCTATCTCGCGGACCACGCGGGCCGGATCTATCGCGTGGTGGCGCCCCCATTCAGTGACGTGACCAACTCGGTCCAGATCGACCACATCACCTGGATGTACTACGCCGACATCACCACCGGCTGCGGCGGCGGTCGCTACTGCCCGAACTCGTCGGTGCAGCGCGGCGAGATGGCCGCCTTCCTCGATAGGGCGCTGTCCTTGCCGCCCACTGCTAACGACTACTTCAACGACGACAACGGCTCGCCGTTCGAGATCAGCATCAACAGGCTGGCTGCGGCCGGGATCAGCACCGGCT
>JADLBB010000096.1 GCA_020848055.1 Chloroflexota bacterium
CCAGGGGCACGAACTCCTCGTCGACGATGCGCTGCAACTCGCCCTCGGAGGCGTAGCCGTCGAGGAAGCCGGAGCCGCCGAACAGGGCCACGCGGCCGTTGATCAGGTTGGCCTGCATGCCGATCATGAGGACCAGGCCGTCGTCGAACCCGGAGCGCCCGATGCCCCACTGGTTCATCAGGGCGCGTGCGTTCTCGAAGTTCTCTTCCTCGCTGATGCCCGGCGCGACCTGGGTATAGACCACCATCTCGACGCCCGATCGCGCCTCGGCAGCGTCGATGATCGACTCGAGCTCGGCGATGGTCGCATCGGACAGGATGCCGGCGGTGTCGTAGACCGCCTGGTCGTTGACCGGGTCCGGGAACGGGGGACCGGCCGCAACCGCCGCGGAGGAGGCCAGGAGCAGCAGGAGGGTGGCGGCGAGGATCGAGCGGGCGAGTCGATGCATGCGGTGCAGCATAGCCGCGAACTAGGAGCAGTCGACGGTCACCGACGCGGGTGCTGCCTCCAGGCCCGGGATGGTGACCGAGGCATCGACGCTCCCGCCGCCGGGAATCTGGTCGGTGATGGTGGTCGCGGTCCGCAGCCGACGGCCGGTGGCGTCGAACGTGGCCAGTTGGCACTTGGCCCGTCCGGCGTTGTTTCCCTCGTTGGTGGCGGTGAAGGTGATCGTGTAGCCGGGATCGGCCGGGGTGATCTCGCGCACCGCGCCGGCAAACGGGCCGACGCCGCGCATCGACAGGCTGGCCGCGATGGCCAGCGCGGCCACGGCCAGCACGATCGCGACCGCCACCGTGCCGTGGTATTGCGAGGCCGATGGCGGCGTCATGCCGGCGCGGTTGCAGTAGGCGCACAGCGTCTCGTCCGGACCGACCTCGCGCCCGCACTTGATGCAGTGTCGGGCATCGCGGTCGACGGCGTCGGTCATGGGGTCATGATGCAACGAGGGGGGCGGGCCGGCGAACCGGCCCGCCCCTGGTTGGGCGGGATCAGTATCGCTGCCTCACATCCCGTTGTCGGTCAGCCATTGCGCGGCAACGTCGGCGTACGAGCCGCCGTCGATGACCACCGCGTTGCCCAGCTGGGCCAGCTCGGCGGTGGTGAGCAGCGCCGATATCGGGTTGAGAGTGGCGCTGATGAGGTCGCCGGCCTGGTCCATGATGTCCTGGCGCACGATCGGCACGATGTTCTGTGCCGGCGCCATGCCCTTGTCATCGGTGAGCAGGACCAGGTTGAAGGCGGCGATCTCCGGCTGCGTGGTGCAGACCTGGGCCACGTCGATGTTGCTCGCGTTGAGCGCCTCGGCAATCGCAGGACTGCAGGCGCCCAGTGTCTGGACGTCGAGCGTCGCCAGGTCTATGCCGTAGATCTGCTTGAGGCCGATGCCGCAGTTCGGGTTGGTCGCGCATTCTGGCGCGACGCCCCACTTGAGCTGGTCGGCCACGCCGGCGAGGTCGCTCATCGTGGCGAGGCCGAGGTCGTCGGCCGTCTCGCTGCGCACGGCGAAGCCGTCGGCATCGGTCCCGGGCGTCGGGTCGAGCGCGACCAGGCCGTCGGCCCCGATGGCGGTGCGCAGCGCGTCGAGCGACGCGTCCAGGTCGGACGTGGGCGTGCCGCCGTACGAGACGGCCAGGTAGCCGCCCACGTACTCGGGCATGATGTCAAGCTCGCCACTCAGCAGGGCCGGCTGCGTCACGTCGCGGGCGCCGAGCTCCAGCTTGCGCGTCACCGTGAACCCGGCCTGCTCGAGTGCCTGGGCGTAGATCTCGGCCACCACGGCCGACTCCCAGAAGCCTGCCGAGCCGATGGTTATCGCCGGCAGCTGAGCGCCGGCGCTGGCCGCCGACGAGGCTGCCGGACTGCCGTCCCCACCCGACGAGCAGGCGCTCAGCACGAGCGCCAGCATCGTCGCCCCGAGGACGGTCGTGCGGAAATGCCGCATGGGTCTCCTCCTGTGTTGGGAAATCTTGCCCGTGTCGCCTTCACGGCGATGGATGGGCCCAACCCGAAGTCTAGCAACGCCCCCCGTCGGCGTCAGTCGGCGGGCATGGAGCCGGCAACGGGGTGCATGCCGGGCGAGGTGCCGGCGCGCTGGATCAGCGCAAACGTGATCTCGGTCGCGAATGACAGCGCGGCCACCACCAGGGCCGCGCCGAAGACCAGGACCTGGTCGCCGGTGTTGAAGCCGATGATGATCAGTTCGCCCAGCGTGCCGCCGCCGAAGACGGCTGCCAGCGTCGCGGTGGCCACGACCTGGACGGCGGAGGTTCGCACGCCGGCCAGGATGACCGGCAGCGCGATCGGCACCTCGACGCGCGCCAGGAGCTGTGTCTCGCGCATGCCCATGCCGCGTGCCGCCTCCACCAGGTCGGGGTCCACGCCGCGCAGCCCGGCGTGGGTGTTGACCACGATCGGTGGGATGGCCAGCGCGGCGAGGGCGATGATCGCCGGCAGCGGGCCGACCCCGAGCCCGAGCGGCAGGAGCAGCAGGAAGGCGAGGCCCATGATGCCGAGCGACGGAACGGCGCGACCGATGTTGGCAAACGCGATGGCGACCGCGGCACCGCGCCCGGTGTGGCCGATGACGAGTCCGATCGGCAGGGCGATGGCCATCCCCGCCAGCAGCGCCACGCCCGAGATCCACAGGTGCTCGAACCCGCGCGCCGGCAGGCCGTTGCGGCCGGCCCACGTGGTTGGATCGGCGAACCAGGCGGCGACGTGGCCCAGGAACTCCATGGTCAGCCCGCCCGTTCCCGCGCCCACGGCGTCAGGGCGCGGCCCAGCGCGGCCAGTGCGACGTCCGCCGCGACGGCCAGGGCCACCGTCAGCACGATCCCGGTCAACGTGGCGGTCAGGCCGAATGAGCCGCGATCGGTGCCGATGGTCACGATCAGGTAACCAAGGCCGCCGAGGCCGAGGATGGCCGCCAGCGTGGCGAGCCCGATGGTCGAGACGGTGGCGATGCGCAGCCCGGCCACGATGACCGGCATGGCAAGCGGCAGCTCGATGCGCAGCAGGCGCTGGGTGGGCGTGTAGCCCATGCCCGCGGCGGCCTCGATCGCATCGAGCGGGACCGAGCGCAGGCCCTCGACCATGTTGCGGGTCAGGATGAGCAGCGTGTAGCTGATGAGGGCGATCTGGACGGTCAGGACGCTGGTCAGCCCGGTGATCGGCACCAGCAGCGCGAACAGGGCGAGCGACGGTATGGCGTACAGCATGCCGGTCACGCCGAGGATCGGGCCGTACGTGGCCGGACGGGCGCGCGCCAGCAGCGCCAGCCCGCACGAGATGACGAATCCGACGCCGACCGCGACCAGCACGAAGCCGACGTGCTCGAGCAGCAGCCCGCCGATGCGGCCCAGGTTCTCGACCACCCAGCCCGGATCGAGCCTCACGCGATTGGCTCCCGCAGTCGCTCGCTGATGGCGTCCACGCTGACGAGGCCCAGGACGCGATCGACGGCGTCGACCACGACGCCAAGTTGCACGCTCGATCCGAGCAGCGCCGACAGCGCATCGCGCAGCGTGGTCTCCGGCTGGACCGTCGGCGCGCCCGGCACGGCGAGGTCGGGTTCGATCGGCCCGTCGCCGGCCAGGTCGGCGACCGCGATCCAGCCGAGCGGGCGCCCCGCACCATCCACCAGCAGCGCGTAATCGGGCGCGCCGGTGGCGCCCAGCCGTTCGCGCGCGTCGGCGCGCTCCTCGCCCGCGCGGGCCGTGACCGCCGGCAGCAGCTCGAGCTCGCCGACGCGCGCCAGAGACAGGCGCTTCAGGCCGCGATCGGCGCCGACGAAGCGCTCGACGAAATCGGAGGCGGGGTTGGCCAGGATCGCCGCCGGGGTGTCGTACTGGGCCAGCACGCCACCCTGGCGCAGGATCGCGATGCGATCGCCCATCTTGATCGCCTCGTCGACGTCGTGGGTCACGAAGATGATCGTCTTGCGCACCTGGGCCTGCAGGCGCAGGAACTCGTTCTGCAGCCGGTCGCGGCGGATCGGGTCGACCGCGCCGAACGGCTCGTCCATCAGCATGACCGGCGGGTCCGCCGCCAGGGCGCGCGCCACTCCCACGCGCTGGCGCTCGCCGCCGGACAGCTCGGCGGGGTACCGGTCCCGGTAGGCGTTGGGCTCGAGGCCGATGAGCTCCAGCAGCTCGTCCGTCCGGCCGCGGATGCGATCGGCCGGCCAGCGCAGGAGGTTTGGCACCGTTGCCACGTTCTGGCCGACCGTCTGGTGGGGGAACAGGCCGACCTGCTGGATCACGTAGCCGATGCCTCGTCGCAGGTCGGTCGCCCGCAGGTCAGCGACATCGCGACCGTCGATCGTGATCCGCCCGCTCGACGGCTCGATCAGGCGGTTGACCATCTTCATGGTGGTCGTCTTGCCGCAGCCCGATGGCCCGACCAGCACGCAGATCTCGCCGGCCGGCACCTCGAGGCTCAGATCGGTGACCGCGTGCGGCGCGTCGGGTCCGCCGTAGCGCTTGCTGACGTGCTCGAAGGCGACGACCGCGCCGGCGGTCCGGGCGTCCTGCATCGGATGATGATAGGCAGCCGCCCTACGGATCGGCCAGTCGCCAGATGAGCGGTGGCA
>JADLBB010000097.1 GCA_020848055.1 Chloroflexota bacterium
ACCGATCGAGGTTGGCGAAGACCAGGAAGTTGTCGGCCGCATCGGCCAGGCTGATCCAGATCTTGGAGCCGTTGAGGATGTACCGATCGCCGTCGCGGCGCGCGGTGGTGGCGAGGTTGCCGGCATCAGAGCCGACGCCGGGTTCGGTCAGCCCAAAGGTGGCGATCTGCTCGCCGCGAGCCTGCGGCACCAGGTAGCGCTGCTTCTGCTCCTCGGATCCCCACTGCAGCAGGGTCAGCGAGTTGAGCCCGGTGTGGACGCTGAGGATGACCCGGAACGCCGTGTCCGCCCGTTCCATCTCCTCGCACAGCAGGGCGAAGGCGATGTAGTCCATGCCCGCACCGCCGTAGCGCTCGGGGATGGGCAGGCCCAGCAGGCCCTCGGCGCCCATCTTGTGGTAGATGGACGGGTCGTACTCCGCGGCCGCATCCAGCTGCTGGATGCGCGGCAAGATCTCGCGCTCGGCGAAGGCGCGCGCCGTGCGCTGCACCTCGCGCTGGGCGTCGGTCAACGAGAAGTCGATCATGGGTACTCCGTGGCGGCGTGGGCGAGACGGACCGATTCTAGCCCCACCCGGAACGTCTCGGCCGTCACGGCCCCAATTCCGACTCATGCATCGGTGATTTGCCTGAACGACGAGGCTCGACGAGAATGACTCGGCTGAGCAACGCGGAGATCGAGGAACAGAGTGGAAGCCGGACCATTCATCACGGGCATGCTGACCGGGCTGCGCGAGGGCGTCGAGGCGGCCCTGATCGTGAGCATCATCCTGGCCTACCTGGCCCGAACCGGGAACCGACACCACTTCGGCCGGATCTGGCTGGGCGTCGGGGCGGCGGTGGTGCTCAGCGTCGGCATCGGCCTGGTGCTGTTCGTGACGATCGGCGAGTTGGGCGAGCCGGCCGAGCAGATCTTCGAGGGCCTGGCGATGTTCCTGGCCGCCGGCGTCGTGACCTGGATGCTGTTCTGGATGCGACGCACCGCGGCCAACATCCGCGGTGAGCTCGAATCGGGCATCGAGCGCGCCCTGACGGATGGGGGCGTGATGGGCCTGTCCATCCTGGCCTTCACCGCCGTCATCCGGGAGGGCATCGAGACCGCCCTGTTCCTGATGGGCCAGGCCACCGCCGCGGGCGAGGGGGCCGCCAGCACACTCATCGGTGCCATCGTCGGCCTGGCGCTGGCGGTGGGGATCGGATACGCCCTGTACCGCGGCGCGCGCGTCATCAACCTGCGCACGTTCTTCACCTGGACCGGGGTGGGCCTGATCTTCATCGCGGCGGGACTGCTGAGCCACGGCATCCACGAGTTCATCGAGGCCGGGCTGATCACCATCGGCACCGCACCGGCGTTCGACCTCAGCGCCCTGCTGCCTCACGAGGGCAACCTGCTCGGTGAGCTGCTGCGGGCGGTCTTCGGCTATTCAAGTCAGCCGGAGTGGATCACGTTCCTGGCCTGGCTCGGCTACGTCGTGATCGTGCTCGCGTTGTATCTGCGGCCGCTGCGGCCCGCAACTGCGAGTTCGGCGGCACCCCACGCCAACGCGCCCACCAACGCCTGAATCAGGCGTCCACGCCCATGAACGACAGGATCTCGCGCCACGCCGATGCGCTGGCCGCGGCGTGCTCATCGGCCTTGCGGTCGAAGAACGAGTGTGGCGCGTCCGGGTAAGTGACCGAGCGATGATCGACGCCGGCCGCGCTCAGCGCCCTGTCGAACGCATCGCGCGCCTCGGCCGGGATGCCGGCATCGGCCCCGCCGTACAGCGCCAGGACGCGGGTCCTGAACTGGCCGGCCAGGTCGGCGGGCGCCGGCAATCCACTGCGGTGTGAACCCACCGGCCACGGGTAGAAGCCGATGACCCCGTCCAGGGCTAGCCCAGCGGCCGCCTGCAGCAGGCTGACGCGGCCGCCCAGGCAGAACCCGATGGTGTAGGTCCGCTCGGGGTGCCCGTCCTCTGCGCGCAGCCCTGCCACCGCGGCGGCCACGTCCTCGTTCACGTGCTGCGGCACGAGGTCGCGCACGTGGGGCTCGTACTCGAAGCCCGCCTCGCGCAGCTCCGCCCCCGCGGTGCGGGCGTAAAGGTCCACGGCCATGGCCTCCACTCCGGCCTCGGCGAAGCGAATCGCCAAGTCCCGGTAGTAAGGGTGCAGGCCGCGGACATCGGGGATGATGACGATGCCGGCGCCGGTCGGCGTCTCGGCACGGGCGGTGTAGGCGGCGATGACGGTGCCGTCGGCGCTGGTCAGGCTGACCGCTCTGGCATCGAGGGCGCCGCCACGGATGGGTGGCAACGGGGGTCGGGCATCGGTGTCGAAGCACATGGCGTCAGGATGGCACAGTCGCGCCTCAGCCGAGGCCACCAAGGACGCGACCGTCGGTCGCCAGGATCGTCCCGACCACCAGCAGCCCGGCGACGATGCCGTACACGATCGCCCGCACGCCCACCGGCAGGGCGTGCTGGAGCTGCTCGCCGCTCGGGGCGCGCCACATGCCGGCCATGGTCGGGACGCCGGTCGGCGGCAGGATGAAGGCCAGGATCGCGCCGACCGCCAGCCCACCGACGTGTCCGGTCCAGCTGATGCCCGGCACCAGGAACGTGAAGGCCAGCAGGAACACGATGTAGCCGCCCATGCCGGCCAGGACGCGTCGAGCCTGCGGGCCCAGCAGGGCATGGTGCCGCCGGCCGACCACGAATAACACGCCGATGATCCCGAATATGGCGCCCGATGCACCGACCGCCGCCTGCTGGCGATCGACCAGGATGGTCAACACGCTGCCGCCGGCCGCGCTCAGCAGGTAGATGGCGGCGTATTCGACCGGGCCGTACAGGCGCTCGGCGATCGGGCCGTACAGGTACAGCACGTACATGTTCATGCCGATGTGCAGGAACCCGAGGTGAACGAACGCGCTGGTCACGATGCGCCACCACTCCCCGTGCGCCACCGCCTCCCAGGTGATGGCGCCCCCGATACCGAGCGGGCCCAGGCCGCCCGACAGGGATGCTCCAGAGGTGAGCACCGCGTCAGCGACGAAGGCCGCCGCGCACAGCGCGATGATGGCGTAGGTGACGACCGGGGGTTGCGTGGAGTACGCGCCACGCGACCGGTTGAACTCGCGGCGGGCGGCGAAGTCGTGGCCGCTCTCCTTGAGCAGCCAGGCGATGCGGCTGGCGATCTCGGGACGTTCCCCCGCTGGAGCGCGCCGATCAGCCTCGCGATACGCGGCCAGCGCCCTGTCCAGCTCGCCCTCGCGCACCAGCTGGCGCGCCACGTTGCGCCAGCCGACCCAGGCGCTCGGGCCGCCGGCGCGCGCTGCCGCCTGCCACGCGGCCAGGGCGCCGGTCTCGTCATCGGCCCGGTAGCGCGCGTCGCCGATGAGCAGCCACGCCTCGCCCGACAGGGCGGGGTCCGGGTGCCCGGTCAGCTGGGCCAGTACGCGCTCGGCACCGCCAGGGTCTCCGCCGTCCAGGAGGCGGCGGCCCTCGGCGAGCCGCTGGGTTGGTTCATCGGCCATGCGCGGCCGATTATGCGGTACAGCGAACGGCCGCCGAGAAAATGGCACCTCGGCGGCCGTTGGCTCAGCCCCCTGGCAGGGGCGCACCCGGCAGGTGCCGGGGGCATCGAATTGCGGCGGCTACTTGCTGCGCTGCAGAAACTCGAGCACGTCGTCGTATCGGAAGCGACGATCGCCGCGCTTGCAGACCCGGAAGAACGGGAGCTCCCCCCGATCACCGAGGCGCTTGACGGTGTTCACGTGCAGGTGCAGCATCTCGGCCACCTCGGCCGCCGTGAGCAGCTTGCCGACCTCGTTCGTCATCATTTGCTGACTCGGTCCTCGCGTGTATGGGCACTTCACCGGGGCCTCCGCAC
>JADLBB010000098.1 GCA_020848055.1 Chloroflexota bacterium
CGAGCTCGCCGCAGCGCCGGAGGCTGACGCGGTGGCCGTCGCCTCGGGGCGCGGGGCGGAGCCTCTCCTGGCGGCCTACCGGCCGCGTGTGGCCGTGGCGGCGACCTCCATGCTCGCTGCCGGAGAACGGCGGCTGGGGACACTGTTCGAACGGATCAGGACCGTTGTGCTGGAGCCCCCGGCCTGGCGGGGCGCAGACCCCGATGGCCTGTCACTCCGCAACGCCAACTCGGTTGCCGACCTCCCCGGACTCACGCGGTCCGCGAACAACGAGCCCCGGGCCTGAGCTTCAGGGCACGACGCGACGCCGCCGATTCCAGATGACGACCTGGTACGGCCGCCACAGGTACGTCACCGGGAAGGTGATCATGTGCACCAGCCGGGTGAAGGGGAAGAGCGCCAGCAGCACGAAGCCGCCGAGCATGTGAATCTGCACCAGTATCGGCAGCGAGGCCACGAACTGCGTCTGCGGGTTGAGGGTGGCGAGCGACACGATCCAGGGCACCGCGGTGTGAAGGTACCAATCGGAACCCCAGCGATAGAAGAGCGCCACCCAGAAGCCAAGGGCCACCTGGGCCAGCAGGACGAAGAGCACCACCCAGTCCCAGCGCGTGGTCACCGATGCGACGCGAGGCAGGAACAGGCGCCGGCCGATCAACACGACCATCCCGGCCACCGTCGCCAGCGCGAGAGCCAGCCCGGTCACCTCGAGCACGTATAGGCGCGTCGGCTCGGAGATGAGCGCCGCCCACGCTCCGGGCGCCAGCAACGCGGCGAGGTGGGCCAGCAGGATGAGGATGACGCCGTAGTGCCACGCGACGCTGCCCCAGAACAGGCCCTTGCGTTGCAGCAGTTCCGACGAGAAGCTCGAGTACGAGAACCGATCTGAGAAGTAACGATACGGCGTGACGATCAGCACCAACGCGACGGCCACGTAGGGAAAGACCACGAACGCCAATGTGTCGATCATCTTGGGGCTCCTTCACTCTGAACGTGGTCGTCACCACGCGGCCAGGCTGCCTCCAGCAGCAGTCGCGACCCGCGCAGCAGTCGGCGGTACGGGTGCTCATCGGGGTCCGAGGCCCCCGGTCCCTCGGTCAATCCAAGTAGAAAGCCCGGCGCGAGCACCTCTCCCTCGCTGTGCCCTTCCAGCTGCGGGCTGGTGTCTTCGCCGGACGGTGGGCCAACCCGATCATCGACCACGCCGGTCAGCCGGTCCAGCGCCGGCAACACCGCCTCGACCGTCATGCTGCGGCGCTCCTCGTCGTCATCACAGGCGGCCATGAAGGCCAGCATCACCGACAGCCGATCGGCGATCTCGGCGCCATCGATCTCGAACCGGTGACTGCGGTAATGCTCGTTGAGTTCGACGAGGAAGGCACTGCGCTTGTAGCTCTCGCCGAACAGCAGGTGGCCCACGTACGGTGAACACACCGGGTTCAGGTCGAAGAAGGCCGTGTACGCCTCTTCCAGCTGCCCGGACGTGCTGGCCCGCACGAAGGCATCGAACGTGCCCAGATCGTCGCTCGCCTCCGGAGCCATGGTCGCTGCCAGCGCCCGGCAAGTGGCGAGGGAGGAGTTCAAATCGCCGTGCGGGTAGTCGAGCAGGACGGCGAGCGATGCGTACAGCCGGGCTTGTTCGGCGCCAGGTGAACTACCCGGCTGGTGGCTCATCACCTGGTCGGGGTGAATTTCGTCGGTCGTGGTGGCCACGGCGATGGGTTCCACGGGTTCAGCCTCACCAGCGCCGCGCCGGGTCTTCACGGAAGCCGAACCCGGTGGACGCCTTGCGCGTGAGCGGGTCGATATCGGGGAACTGGGCCTGGATGGCGGTCTCGCGTTCCATGGGCGGCACCACGAAGCGCTCCTCGTAGGTCGGCAGCGAGGTGAGGCGGAAGATCGCCTCGGCCTCGGATCCACTCAGGCCGGCAAGCGCCAACGCCTCGTCCACCTCGGCCTGGGTGACGTCCTGCACCGTCTTGCCGCGCATGTAGATGCGCACCGCCATCAGCTTGTAGTAGACCTCGCGCACGATGTCCTCGTTGCCCGCGCTGAACAGGCTGGCCATGTAGCGGAGCGAGACGCGCGACTTGTCGAGCGCGGCCAGCATCGGTGCCAGGCCCTCAGCCCCGGCGTCGACCGTCTCGTAGGCCCCGTTCTCCATCTTGGAGGTCACCGGACCCAGCGGAGGCACGTAGAAGAGCATCGGCAGAGTGCGGAAGTCCGGGTGCAGCGGCAGGGCCAGGCCCCAGCGCTTGACGAACTTGTACACCGGCGAGTTCTGCGCGGCCTGGATCTTCGAGTCGGGTATGCCGTTGCGCCGCGCGGCCGCGATGACCATCGGGTCGAACGGGTCCTGGATGGCCGCGCGCTGCGCGTCGACCAGCTGGTCCGAGGGCGCCATGGCGGCTTCCTGGATCATGTCGGCGTCGTACAGGACCAGTCCGATGTAGCGGATGCGTCCCACGCAGGAGTGGAAACAGGCGGGCGGCTGGCCGCTCTCCAGGCGCGGGTAACACAGGATGCATTTCTCCGACTTCCCGGTCGACCAGTTGAAGTAGGTCTTCTTGTACGGGCAGCCGCTGATGCACATGCGCCAGGCGCGGCACTTGTCCTGGCTGATCAGAACGATGCCGTCCTCGGCTCGCTTGTAGATCGCCCCCGCCGGACAGGCGGCCACGCAACCAGGATTGAGGCAGTGGTTGCAGATGCGCGGCAGGTAGAAGAAGACCGTGCGATCGATCTCGGCGATCTGGCGGCGCTCCTCCTCGGTGGCTCCGTCGAGGTTGGGGTCATTGTCGGCGTAGACCGGCGAGCCGCCGAGGTCATCGTCCCAGTTGGGGCCGGCCTCGATGGTGTCCATGTAGCGCCCGGTGATCTGCGATACCGCGCGGGCGGTCGGCTGGTCATCGCCCTCGGGCGCCGTGAACAGGTTCTGGTAATCGTAGGTCCACGGCTCGAAATAGTCGTCGATGCTGGGCAGGTAGGGGTTGTAGAAGATGTTGGCCAGCGTGCCCCATTTGCCCTGCAGTCGCAGCTTGAGCTTGCCGCCTTTCTCATCCAGCACCCATCCGCCGCGATACTGCTCCTGGTCCTCCCATCGAGTCGGGTACCCGGTGCCCGGCTTGGTCTCAACGTTGTTCCAGTACATGTACTCGGTGCCCTTGCGGTCGGTCCAGATGTTCTTGCAGGCGACCGTGCAGGTGTGGCAACCGATGCACTTGTCCAGGTGAAAGACCATTGACACGTGCGACCGAATATCCATCGTTCAGCCTCCTTGGCCCTGGGTTGCGACCGCGACCAGCGGTGCGATGTTCAGTGCGCCCGCGCCGGCCTGGGCGTCATCGGTCGACTCGTCGCTGATGATGCGGCCGCGTGCTCGCTCCTCGTCGGTCGCTTCGCGCACGGCGACCACGCTCACCTCGAACTGCAGCGTCATGCCCGCCAGCGGATGATTGGCGTCCAGCACGGCCATCTGCTCGTCCTCCTCCACGTCGGTGAGCAGCAGCGTCTCCGCGTGGGCGCCGTCCTCGCTGGTGGCCATGAAGCGCATGCCCGGTTGCAGCCGGTCCATGCCGCCCAGCAGATCGACCGGCACGCGCTGTTGCAACGCTCGATCGCGCTCGCCGTACGCCTCTGCGGGCGGGATCGATATGCTGAAGTGGTCGCCGGGCAACCTGCCTTCGAGCGCGCGCTCAAGGCCGGGGATGATGTTGCCCGCCCCGTGCAGGTACTCGAACGGCCGATCGCCCCACAGCTCCGATCTGACGTGTCGCACCGTGTCGTTGGTGCTCAGCGTGTAGGTGATCGCCACCACGCGACCGGTGGCCACCGACAACTCCCACGCCATGGGCGCCCCCTGCGGCCGGCTCACCACTCCAGCTTCTCCAACTTGCGCACCACGCAGTAGGTGTCGCGGGTCATGATCCCGATGGGTCCCCAGTAGTTGAACTGGTAGGTGAACTGGGCGTAGCCACCGGCCAGCTGGATGGGATTGATGCGGGTGCGGGTCAGCGAGTTGTGACCTCCGGCCCGGCGCCCACCGCGAACCTGCGACTTCGGGATGTACACGGTCCGTTCCACCGCGTGGTAGTACAGGCAGGTTCCGGACTGGACCCGCCGGCTGACGTTGGCGCGAGTGACCACCACGCCGTTGTCGTTGTAGACCTCCACCCAATCGTTGTCCTGGAGGCCGATCCGCTCGGCATCGCGGTCGTTGATCCACACCGGGTCCATGCCGCGCGACAGCATCAGCATGCGGTGGTTGTCCTTGTAGGTGGAGTGGATGTTCCACTTGCCGTGCGGGGTGATGTAGTTGAGGACCAGGCAGTCGTCACCCACCGGGCTGCGGACGATGTCGCCGGTTCGCGTCGGATCCAGCTTGGGCTTGTAGGTGGGCAGAGCCTCGCCGAAGTCGAGGTACCACGGATGATCCACGTACATGGTCTGCCGCCCGGTCAACGTTCGCCACGGGACCAGGCGTTCCACGTTCATGCACCACGCCGAGTAGGCGCGCCCGTCGTTGACCATGCCGGTCCAGCACGGGCTGATCAGAGTGCGACGCGGTTGGCGAGTGAGATCCTGGAAGGTCATCCGCACGCTGCGAACCTTCTCCGCCAGGTCCGCCAATGGCAGGCCGACGCGCTCCTCTTCGTGCTTGAAGGCCTGGTACGAGACCTCGCCGTTGGTCTCGGGCGCCAGCTGCAGGATGAGGTTGGCAGCATCGAGCGCATCCTCGAGGCTGGGGTACCGCTGACCGTCCCATTCGACGGCTCGCATATGCTTGGGATCGGGTGAGCCGCCCACCGGCTTCCCGGCTAGCTGGTCGTAGAACTCCTCGATCGGGACCTTCACGCCATTGGCCGACAACCCGTCCGCGCGAGCCCGGGGCCCGAAGCTGATGAAGCGCTTGTACAGGTTCACATAGTCGCGTTCCACCATCTTCAGGTGCGGCATGGTCTGGCCCGGGATGGGCGAGCACTCGCCCTCGGCCCAGTCGAGCACCTGTGGCTGAGTCAACTCATCGGGCGTGTCGTGCGCCAGTGGCACGCTCACCAGGTCGTTCACCGGCTGCGGGAAGACGCGGGGCGCCAGCTCGCTGACCTTGCGGGCGATGGCCTTGAAGATCTCCCAGTCCGACTTGGATTCCCACACCGGGGGAACCGCCTCCCCCAGCGGATGGATGAACGAATGCAGGTCGGTGCTGTTCATGTCGTTCTTCTCGTACCAGAACGCCGTGGGCAGCAGGATGTCCGAGTACAGCGCCGACGAATCCATCCGGAAGTTGATGTCGACGACCAGGTCCATCTTGCCGCGCGGCGCCGGCTCGCGGAAGCGCACCGTCTTGACGTGCTCCTTGGCGCGTTCGCTGGCGACGGCGTTGTCGTGCGTTCCAAGATAGTGGCGCAGGAAGAACTCGTGGCCCTTCGCGCTCGACTGGATGGCGTTGCCGCGCCAGATGAACCACACGCGCGGCCAGTTCTCGGGCGCGTCGGGATCATCGATGGCGAACTGCAGCTTGCCCTCCTTCAGATCGTCCACCACCTGGTGCACGAACGCGTTGTCAGAGTTGCTGCCGGGCTTGGCGACCTCGCGCGCGATATCGAGCGGGTTGCGGTTGAACTGCGGATAGAAGGGCATCCAGCCCATGCGCACAGCCTTGGCCTGGAGGTCGATGGCGTGGCCCTTGGCCCACTTGGCGTCCTCGGGGACGGCGGCGTACTCGGTGAAGTCGCCCTCGTAGCGCCACTGGTCGCTGTGCGCGTAGTGCCAGATCGGCGACTGCGCGCGCCGCGACGGCGCCACCCAGTCGGTCGCGAAGGCCAGGGTGTTCCAGGGCGCGGCCGGGACCAACTTCTCCTGGCCCACGTAGTGGTTCATGCCGCCGCCGTTGACCCCGCAGCAGCCGCACAGGATGAGCGCGGTGATCGGGGCCCGATAGCTGAGGTTGTTGTGATACCAGTGGTTGATGCTGGCGCCAACGATGACCATCGACTTGCCGTTGGTCGCCTCAGCATTGGAGGCGAACTCGCGGGCGAAGCGAGTGACCATCGCCCGGCTGATGCCGGTGTACTTCTCCTGCCAGGCCGGGGTGTACGGCTCGTCCGACTCGTAATCGGCCGGATATGCGCCGGGCAATCCGCGCGACACGCCGAACTGGGCCATCATCAGGTCGTAGGCGGTGGTGACCAGCACCTCGCCGTCGGACGTTCGGACGCGCCTGGCCGGCACGCCGCGCATCAACGTGGTGCCCTCGGCGAAGGCGTCGAAGCCCACCTGCACGATCTCGTCGTGCTTGTCTAGGAAGCTGAGGATCGGGTCGATGGCCTTGTCGTCGAGGCCATCCTCCATGAGCAGGTTCCACTTCCCCTTCTCGGGGCCCCAGCGGAACCCGACCTGGCCCTTGGGCATGCGAGGCTCGCCGCTCGACTCATCGGCGACCAGCATCTTCCACTCGCCGTTGTCGACGCCGGCGTAGCGCTCCAGGCGCTTGGCGCGCAACAGCTGGCCGGCCTCGTAGCCGCCATCGGTCTGGTGCAGTTCGACCAGGAACGGAGAATCGGTGTAGCGCTTGACGTAATCGATGAAGTACGGCACCTGCCTGTCGGCGTGGTACTCCTTGAGGATGACGTGGTTGACCGCCATCCACAGCGCGGTGTCCTGCCCGGCCTTGACCGGCAGCCACCAGTCGGCGTACTTGGCGACCTGGCTGAAGTCGGGCGCGATGACGACCAGCTTGGTCCCGCCGGTACGAGCTTCGGAGATGAAGTGCACGTCGGGAGTGCGGGTCATGTTCAGGTTGGAGCCCATCGAGACGATGTACTTGGAGTTGAACCAGTCGGCGCTCTCGCACACGTCGGTCTGGTCGCCCCAGATCTCCGGGAACGCGTTGGGCAGATCGGCGTACCAGTCGTAGAAGCTCATGTTCACGCCCCCGAACAGCTGCAGGACGCGCGAGCCGGCGGCGTAGGACAGGAACGACATGGCCGGGATGGGAGAGAAGCCGAAGACGCGGTCGGGGCCCCATTTCTTGGCGGTGTACAGGCACGACGCGGCGATGATCTCGAGGACCTCGTCCCAGCTGGTGCGGCGATAGCCGCCCTTGCCGCGCGCGCGCGGGAAGCGGGCGCGCTTCTCGTCGTCCCCGACGATCGACGCCCAGGCCTCGATCGGGTCTTCGTGCGTGGCGCGCGCATCCCGCCACATGTCGAGGAGCGCGCCGCGCGCGTACGGGTACTTGACCCGGATCGGGCTGTACACGTACCACGAGGCGGAGATCCCACGCTGGCAGCCGCGCGGCTCGTAGGGCGGCAGTCCGGACTCCAGCAGCGGGTAGTCGGTCTGCTGCATCTCCCAGGTGATGATCCCGTCCTTGACGTAGATCGCCCAGGAGCAACCCCCGGTGCAGTTGACGCCGTGGGTGCTGCGGATGACGTTGTCGTGCTGCCAGCGATTGCGGTAGAACTCCTCCCAGGTCCGTTCCTGCGGCTTCACCAGGTCCTGGATCCAGCCCATCCCTTCAGCCCTCCGTACGCTTCGTGTGATTCTGTGACGGTAGGGTGCCGCGCAGCATGCGGACTCGCACCGGTTCCGTGGCCCTGTTGCGCCATACCAGCGATGCAATCCCGATCAAGACCAGGGCGCCCAGCACGGCCAGGCCGATCAGCACCCAGATCGCCTCGAAGCTCCTCTCGGCGACCGGCGCCGTACGGAAGAATGCCAGCAGATCGGCCTGCTCCTGCGGCGTGAGCGGATCGGGCCCGAAGATCGGCAGCATGGTCCCGGTCTGCGGGAAGGTGATGACCGCGTCGCCCAGGCGCGAGTAGACATCGGTGTGGTCGGGGCCCATCGCGCCGCCTCCCAGGGCGCCGATGCCGGCGATGGTGTGACACGACAGGCACGGAGGCCCGCCGTTGGTGAACCGCATGGCGCCGGTGTACAACTCCCGGCCGCGCTGGGCATCGCCGGGGGGAAGCGGTTCGGCCGGAGCGGTGCTGGCGGTCGGACTCCCGGACGGGGCTGGACCGCCGGTGGTGTCCAGGTAGGCGATGAGCGAGGCGACCTCATCCGGGCTGAGGCCGAGGGTGGGCATGGTCGTGCCGAACTCGCCGACCAGGTCGACGGCGGTCTGATCGCCACTGGCGACCAGCGCCGCCGGGTCCGTGATCCACTTGGTGAGCCAGTCGGCATCTCGCAGCCCGGTGACTCCCTGCAGGTCGGGGCCGACCAGCTTCCCGCCGCCGATGGTGTGGCAGCCGGCGCACTTGGCCTCGAAGATGGTCTGACCCTCGGTGGCGGAACCCTGGGCGGGCGAGGCGGCTCCAACGGGGGTGGGGATGGTCAACAGGATGAGCAGGAGGCCCACCGCCACCACGGTGAATGCCCCCAATCCGAGGACGCGCCGAGCCTGTGCGCTGTCGATGCAAGGGATGGTGTGCATCTGTCGCCTCGCAGTTCAGTCCAGCGCCAGCGACCGGGTGACGCACCGGGCGCCTCTCTGCTGAACGATAAGTTCGGGCCTTAGCCTAAACCTAATGTCAAGCCGGCGTCGGCTTCTTTTGCACGACCTGATGCCGGCCCTTCAGCCTCGAGTTCCGGCCGGCGACAGGAGTGCTCAGATGGATGCCGGCATCGTTTCGGAGTCCGACTCGTAGGGCGGTGGTTCATCCTCGGGGCCGCTGGCCGGCTTGCGCAGGACGCGCACGATATCCCTTGCGATCAGCAGCCCGCCGACCCCCACCAGCACCGCGCCGAGCAGGCCGTACCAGGCCAGCCACTCGGTACCTGGAAGCTGGACCGAGTAGCGCCGCGGCACGCTGTAGACGCCCGAAAGGAAGAAGATCAGCAC
>JADLBB010000099.1 GCA_020848055.1 Chloroflexota bacterium
CGGACCGCGACGACGCCGGCCCGACCAACAACTGGGTCGAGCCGCGCGAGATGCAGGCGACGCTCGAGCCGCTGTTTCGGGGCGCGATGCGCGGCCGAACGATGTATGTCATCCCGTTCAGCATGGGGCCGCTCGGCTCACCCATCGCCCACATCGGTGTTCAGCTGTCGGACTCGCCCTATGTCGCGGTCAGCATGCGCATCATGACGCGCATGGGCCGGGCCGTGCTGGACGTGCTGGGTGATGGCGATTTCGTCCGCTGCCTTCACTCGGTCGGCGCGCCGCTGGCGCCGGGCCAGTCGGATGTGCCATGGCCCTGCAACCGGGAGCAGAAGTACATTGTCCACTTCCCGCGCGAGCGTATGATCTGGTCCTACGGCAGCGGCTATGGTGGCAATGCCCTGCTGGGCAAGAAGTGCTTCGCGCTGCGCATCGCTTCAGTCCTGGCGCGCGAGCAGGGCTGGCTGGCCGAGCACATGCTGATCCTCGGCGTCGAGTCGCCCGATGGCCAGAAGACCTACGTGGCGGCCGCCTTTCCCAGCGCCTGCGGCAAGACCAACCTGGCGATGCTCATCCCGCCGGCCGCCATGGCGGGCTGGAAAGTGACCACCGTCGGCGATGACATCGCGTGGATCAAGCCCGCTACCGATGGCAAGATCTACGCGATCAACCCGGAGGCCGGCTTCTTCGGGGTCGCGCCGGGCACCTCGGCGCTGTCCAACCCTAACGCGATGGCCACCATCGCCCACGATACGATCTTCACCAACGTCGCGCTGACACCCGATGGCGACGTCTGGTGGGAGGGCATGACCAAGGAGCCGCCAGCTGAGCTGATCGACTGGACCGGGCAGCCCTGGACGCCGGCGTCGGGCCGGCCAGCGGCCCACCCGAACGCTCGCTTCACCGCATCCATCAGCCAGTGCCCGTCGATTGACGCAGAGTACGACAACCCGCGCGGTGTGCCGATCTCCGCCTTCATCTTTGGTGGTCGGCGCAGCACGGTCGTGCCGCTGGTCTACCAGGCCTTCAACTGGACCTATGGTGTCTACACCGCCGCGACCATGGGGTCGGAGATGACGGCTGCCGCCGCTGGCACCATCGGCCAGGTGCGGCGCGACCCGATGGCGATGCTGCCCTTCTGCGGCTATCACATGGCCGACTACATCAACCACTGGGTGCAGTTCGGTCGGCAGATCTCGAATCCGCCGCGCATCTTCTCCGTCAAGTGGTTCCGCAAGGATGCCAACGGCGTCTTCCTCTGGCCCGGCTTCGGTGAGAACATGCGCGTGCTCAAGTGGATTGTCGAGCGCGCCCGCGGCCAGGCCGTCAGCATCGAGAGCCCGCTCGGTTGGATGCCGCGCTATCAGGACCTCGACTGGCGCGGGCTGGAGGACTATGGCGAGGAGCGCTTCCACGCGCTGATGGCGATCGACCGTGACCTGTGGCAACTGGAAGTCGCCTCGCACGACGACTTGTTCGTCCGGATCTACGATCGGTTACCTAAGGAGATGATCTTCCTGCGCGAACTGATTCTGTCTGGCCTCTGGCGCTCGCCGCGGCAGTGGGGGATGGCGGCAGAGCGGCATTGACAAGATGCACTGGTTGCGGTCATCGGTACCGCACGACAGGAGGACGACATGGCGCCCGTTGCGAACCCGATGCAGGCGGCGCTGGCCGCTGGGCGCGTCCAAATCGGCACCTGGCTCAACCTGACCCGCAATCCGGCGGTGCTGACGCTGTTGAAGAGCGCCGGTCTGGACTATGCTCGCGTCGACATGGAACACTCGTCGCCGTCGATCGAGACGGTGGCCGACATGGCGGTGCTGGCGCGTGCGCTCGGCTTCCCGATCGTCGTGCGACCGCCGGAGGGTAGCCGCGAGTGGATCACCCGGCTGCTCGATGTTGGCGTTCAGGGGCTGCACATCCCGCAGGTGGACACCCCCGAGATCGCCTACACCGTCACTCAGGCAGCGCGCTACGCCCCGTCCGGCCAGCGCGGCATGTCCGGCGTCGGGCCGCACAACGACTTCGAGAGCGCGGCCGACCCGCTGCCGCTGCTGGCGCAGCTGAATCAGCAGGTGCACGTCACGGTCATGTTCGAGTCGGCGGAGGCGTTCCGCCACCTGGACGAGATCGTCGGCATGCCCGGCATCGACGCCGTGACGCTCGGGCCATCGGACCTGGCCCAGGAGCTGGGCGTGTTCGGCCTGCCAGATGCCGGCCGCGTCATCGATGAGCACCGCCAGCGCCTGATCGAGGCCGCCCGCCGGCACGGCAAGGACGTCGCCATGCTCTGCCAGACGGTCGAGGAGGCCGAGCGCTGGATCGCCGCTGGCGTCAAGATCATCGCCTACGCCTCCGACGTGGCCATCCTCAAGCAGGGCTTCGCCGCCGCCGTGCGCCGCCTGCGCCCATGAGCCAGTGGCCCCCTGGTCACTCCCCATCCAGGTGGCGCTCGATAGCGGCGACGACCGACTCGACGAAGCGAGCCGTGTTCGTCGCCGTCACCCAGCCGATGTGCGGCGTCAGCACGACGTTGTCCAGTCCAATCAGCGGGTGGTCAAGCGGCAGCGGCTCGCGGTCGAACACGTCCAGCTCGGCGCCGGCGATGCGCCCCGCCCGCAGCAGGTCGACCAGCGCCGCCTCGTCGACGATCGGGCCGCGGGCGACATTGATCAGGTAGGCGGTCGGCTTCATCCGCTCCAGGTGCGCGCGGGTCACCAGCCCGCGCGTGCGGTCGGACAGGCGCGTGCAGATGAAAACGGCGTCGGCCTGGGCGAAGACCTCGTGCAGCGTCGCGAAGGCCACGCCCGCCGCGGCGGCGCGCGCCGGCGTCAGAGTCGGCCCGGCGGCGATAACCGACATCCGCAGTGCCTGCCCCAGCCGCGCCAGACTGCTGCCCAGTCGCCCCAGCCCAACGATGCCCATCGTGCCGCCGGCCAACATCGTCGTCGGCGCCACCGCCCAGCGACCGGCGCGCACGTCGCGGTCGTGCGCCGGGATGCGTCGCGCCAGGGAGAGCAGCAGGCCCAGCGCCAGCTCAGCGACACCATCGATCGAGCCGGGCAGGCCAGGCGCGGTCGCGACTGCCACGCCGCGGGTGGTGGCGGCGGCCAGATCCAGGTTTGGGCTGACGCCGCCGGTCTGGACGATCAACTCCAGCGCCGGCAGCGCTGCGATCGTCGCCGCATCGAAGCGGGTGCGCTCGCGATTCAGCACGACGATGTGGGCATCGCGCAGCCGCGCCACCAGGTCGGCCGCGTCCGCCGGCACATCTTGGTGAATGTCGATGTCGACGCGCTCGCGCAGCCGTTCCAGGCTCGGCGCACCGGGAAAGAACGCGTTCCAATCCTCCAGCACCACGACGCGCTTGCGCTCAGCCATCTCGATCCTCCAGTGCATTGCCCTGCCGTGGGCAGCATCGTAGCCGTCGATGGCGCGCTTCGGCAACCACCCGCGTGCGGCGTGAGGGACAGGGGCCGATGGCGCCTCGTGCGCGTCCTCGCTCCTCCTTGCCCCGTGGCCTTGACAGAGGTGGTATCATGATGTCAGACCCCACCCCCTGGGGGAGGGGGTAGCCGGATCGACCGGCGGGAGAACCAACCTATGGACCAGCACAAGCGCGACGTGCTCAATCGCCTGGCCACGATCGAGGGACATCTGAAGAGTGTTCGCCGCATGGTCGAGGACGATCGCTACTGCGTCGATATCCTGCGCCAGACCTACGCCGTCGAGCGGGCGCTGCAGAAGGCCGAGGCCGCTATCCTCCAGAATCACCTGCGCACCTGCGTGCCGGCCGCCGTGCGCGATGGCCGCGAGCAGGAGATCACCGACGAACTGTTCGAGTTATTTGAACTCTCCCGAAAGTAACGAGTCACATGATCACGACCACACCCGCAACCGAACAAGAGCCAGCCACGACCGAGCTGGCGCTCGACATCACCGGCATGACCTGCGCCTCGTGCGTGCGCCGTGTCGAGAAGGCGCTGGCCAAGGTTGAGGGTGTCCAGGAGGCGCGCGTCAACCTGGCCACCGAGCAGGCGCGCGTCATCGTCGACCCGGCTCGCGCCGACCGGGCTGCCCTGACGGCGGCCGTCGAGCGAGCTGGCTACGGCGTGGCGACGATGCCAGCCGCGCCGGCCACCGCCGCGCCCACGGCCGCCCCCCTGACCGACCCGCGCGATGCCGAGCGAGCCCGCCACCTGGCCGACTTGCGACGCAAGGCGCTGGTCAGCCTGGCCATCGGCCTGGTGATGATGGCGCTGATGTATTTGCCACTCGCCCTGCCGATGGACCTGCTCGCGCCGATCCTGTTGATCGCCGCGACCGTCGTCCAGGTCTGGGCTGGGCAGGAGATCTACCGGCCAGCCTGGGCGGCCGCTCGCCACGGCGCGACCAACATGAACACGCTGGTCGCGCTCGGCACCAGCGTTGCCTTCGGCTACAGCGCCGTCGTGACGCTCTGGCCGTCGC
>JADLBB010000100.1 GCA_020848055.1 Chloroflexota bacterium
ACGCCCGCGCCGGGATCGGACAGCGTGGTGTACGCACCGAACCCGGCGGCGATCGTGGTCGTCATCGACCCCGGGCATGGTGGCTGCCTGGACTGGGGCGTCCCCGATCCGTCCGAGCGCGGCGCCGGGTGGTCCGAGAAGACGTTGACGCTGGCGATCGCGCGCCAGTTGCGTGACCGGCTGCAGGCCGCTGGAATCACCGTCGTCTTGACGCGCGACGACGACGTGGCGCTCGCCGGCGACGACTACCCCGACCTCGGCTGCAACGGTCCGGCCTGGCGCGACGTGGACGGCGACGGCCATGCTGGATTCGAGGCCAGCGGACGGATTCGAACGCGCGACGAGCTGCAGGCGCGGATAGACCTCGCCAACTTGGTCGGCGCCGATGCCTTCGTCAGCATCCACATCAACTCGCTGACCCAGGATGGCAAGGTGTTCGAGTTGGCCGCCACCCAGACCTTCTACGACGACGAGACGCCCTGGGGAGCCAGCAGCGGCGCGCTGGCGGAGGCGGTCCAGGATGGCGTGGTCGCCGCCATCGACCCGCTGGCCTCCGCTTACGACCGCCAGGATCGCGGGACGCAGGCGGTCGCCTACTACGTCATCAGCCGCGCCTGGGATCCCGCCATCGATGCTTGCGAGGCCCCCGGCGACGCGTGGTGCAAGCCGCATCGGGCCCTCGAGATGCCCGGCGTCCTGTCCGAGGTCGGATCCATCACCCTTCGGGCCGAGCACGACATGCTGGCCTCGCCGGAGGGCCAGTCCGCCATCGCCGACGGCGTGTTCGAGGGGCTGGCGGCGTTCATCGGCGCGAGGCCGCTCGCCGGCAGGGTGGAGCTGGCGACGGTGGCTCCGGGCACGCGACCAGCCGAGACTGATGGCAGCGGGCCGCCGTTCGTCGCCGCGCCGGTGCCGGCAGGAGCGCTACGCCTGCGGATCACCAACACCGGCACCGCCGCGTGGCAGGACGGTATGACCCTGCTGGCTGGCTGGCAGGCGACCGACCTGCCGTACCTGGCCGCGGCGCCATCGGCGCTGACAACGCTCGACTCCGGCCTGCCCCGCTTGCGGCCCGGCGAGTCGGTCGTGGTAGCGGTCAGCCTGCCGCCGCCACCCGCCGGACGGGCTGTGGCCTGGATTGGCCTTGGGACTCACTCGGGTTCGCTGGCAGACGCCGGATCGACGGCCCTGCAACTCGCGCGCAGTGGTGGTTGATGGCAGGTTCGCGCTCCGAGGTTGCCTTCGGGCTTGACGCGCTGGTACCATGCCGCACGGCACCAGTTTGTCATCGGCCGCCGGGAGAAGCGATCCGGGCACGGATCGGACCGATCGAGGACGGGCGCCAACGCTGTTGTTCAACCCGTCGTGGCGGAGTTAGACGTCCTATTGCCTGATCCGCGAGAGCTCGTTCGACGCATCGGTCAGAGCGAACTGCCGACCCGGCTGATCTCCCACGTGCTCGTGGTGAGCTTGGTCCTGTTCGCAGCGTTCGGGGCCGTGACGAGCGCCAATGGCACCGATGGCGCGGGCCCCGGCTTCGTCGGGGGCCTCGTCGTGTCGCCGGTTCGCGGTGCCGCGGCCCCGACGCCGGAAGCGGAAGCACCCGCGGTGGAGCTCAGCGTGACTCCCCAGATCCCCGTCGCCGAGGCAGTTGGGAGCGCCAATCCCATGCCGTCGTTCCTGCTCGACCGTGGCACACGCGCCACCGTTCCCGGCGGAGCCCGGGCGCTGCCGACGCCGGTGCCCGTCGACCCCAACGCGACGCCGCTTCCCGGGCCGGCGGCCGCGCCGCCGAAGGCGCCAACCGTGCGGGTCGCGGCCCCGGTGCCGACCAACGGGGTCCTCGTCTGGCCGGTGCCCGGCGGTGTCATCAGCCAGTACTACAGCGCCGGACACTTGGCGCTTGACATTGCGGCGCCGTACGGCTCGACCATCGTGGCCGCCAAGTCAGGCACCGTCACCTGGGCCGGCTGGCGGAACAACGGCGGCGGCTACGTCATCGAGGTGAATCACGGCGGCGGCCTGCACACCGTCTACAACCACCTCAGCGCGATCTGGGTCTCGGTCGGTCAGGCAGTCACCACCGGCCAGGGGATCGGTGCCGTGGGGCAGACGGGCATGGCCACCGGCCCGCATTGCCACTTCGAGGTGATCATCAACGGCGTCATCGACAACCCGCTGCGGTACTTCTGACCCGCTGCCACCAGGACGGGACGCCAACCCACCGACCCGATGTCATCGCCCAACGAGTGACCCATGCCCGGCTTCGCTGATCGCGCTCGCATCTTCGTCGCTGCCGGGGCCGGTGGCGATGGCGCCGGCACGTTTCGCCGGGAGGCCCACGTTCCGCGAGGCGGCCCCGATGGCGGCGACGGCGGCCACGGTGGGGACGTGGTGCTCTCGGTTGAGCCGGGCATGACGACCCTCGGCGACCTCGTCCGTCATCGCCACGTGCGTGCTGCCGCAGGTGGGCGCGGGATGGGCCGTCGGGCCCACGGCCGCAACGCCCCCGACGTGACGGTCCGGGTGCCGCCGGGCACGCTGGTGCGCGACGACGACGGTGCCTGGCTCGGCGAGCTGCTCGAGGCCGGTTCACGGCTGGTGGTGGCTCGAGGCGGGCGCGGCGGCCGCGGCAACGCGCGGTTCGCGACGCCCACCCTGCGGGCGCCAACCCATTTCGAGAAGGGCACGCCGGGAGAGGAACGCTGGATCCGGCTCGAGCTCAAGTTGATCGCCGACATCGGGCTGGTTGGCGCGCCCAACGCCGGCAAGTCCACGCTGCTGGCGGCGCTGACCGATGCCCGCCCGGCAGTTGGGGCCCATCCGTTCACGACGGTGACGCCCAACCTGGGTGTGATCACGCTCGACTCCGATGGTGAGCGCACCGCCATCATCGCCGACGTGCCCGGGCTGATCGAGGGCGCCAACGAGGGGCGAGGGCTGGGCCACCGCTTCCTGCGGCACGTCGAGCGCACGCGGGTGCTGGTCGGGGTCATCGACGGTGCCGCGGCTGACCCGCTGGGCGGGTGGGAGGCGGTGGTCGAGGAATTGCGACTCCACGATCCGGCGCTGGCCGAACGCCCGATGCCCCTGGTTGTGACCAAGCTCGATCTGCCCGAGGTGCGCGAGGCCTGGCCGGCGCTGCACCGTCGAGCGCCCGAGGCGATCGGCGTCAGCGCGCACGATGGCACCGGCCTCGAGGCCCTGCGCGCGGCCCTGGGAGCCGCCCTCGACCTCGCTGCCGAGGCGCAACAACCGTCCGAGGAGCAGGTGCGGGTCCACCGGTTCGATCCGCTCGAGTCCGGATGGCAGGTGCGGGCCGAGGGCGATGCGCTGCGGGTGCTTGGGCGCCGCGTCGAGACTGCTGCGGCCCGCACCGACTTCGACAACCCTGAATCGCGCGACCGATTCTGGCGCCTCCTCGAGCGCCTCGGCATCGATGCCGAGCTTCGACGGCAGGGGGCTGCACCGGGCACCACTGTTCACGTCGGACGGGCCGAGCTCGAATGGGGCGACGAGTGACGCTGCTGTTCGTTGCCCCGCGTGCGGCAGGCCGCCCGGAGGCGCCGGGTGCGGCGCGCATCGGCATCCTGGGCGGAACGTTCGACCCGCCGCACGTCGGCCACCTGTGGCTCGCCACCCTGGCCGCCGACTCGATGGGCCTGGATCGCGTCGTCTTCATGCCCGCTGCCCAGCCGCCGCACAAGCGCGGAAGGCTCATCTCGCGCACGTCGGACCGGGTGTACATGACACGGCTGGCGATCGCCGGCGACGAGGCGTTCGACCTCTCGCTGATCGAGACCGAGCGGCCCGGCCCGTCGTACACGATCGACAGCGTGGACGAACTGCGCCGCTCGTACGGGCCGGACGTCGAGCTGTACCTGGTCATGGCCGCCGACTCGCTGGCCTCGATCGACACCTGGCGCGAGCCGGATGCACTTCTGGATCGGATTGAATGGGTCGTGGGCCCGCGACCGGGGACCGACCTGCCTGACCGGTCGGCGCTCGAGGAGCGCTTCGGCGCGGCCGCGTCGCGCATACACCTGCTCGACGGCCCGTCGCTGGATGTGTCGGCCTCGGCCATCCGGCGCTGGGTGGCGGCCGGGCACTCCATCGGCTACCTTGTCCCGCGCGGCGTCGAAGAGTTCATCCGCGAGCGCGGACTCTACCGCCGCGGATGAAGGAGCACCCGATCCTGGTCGACACCGATCGCGTCGAGATCCCGCCCGATGCCGCCGAGCTGGCGCATCGGATCGTCGAGATCGCGTCGGACAAGAAGGGCAGCGACATCGTCCTGCTGCGCACGGCCGAGCTGACCACCATGGCCGACTTCTTCGTCATCATGTCCGGCCGCTCGGATCGCCAGGTCCAGGCACTGGCCGGCGCCATCGTGGACCAGTTGCGCGACGAGGGCATCCGGGCCCTCGGCACCGAGGGGCGCCAGTCGGCGCGCTGGGTCCTGCTCGACTATGGCTCGGTGATAGTCCACGTCTTCGCCCCCGAGGAGCGCGAGTTCTACGGCCTGGAGCGCCTGTGGAACAAGGCCGCGCAGGTCGTCAGGGTCGTCTGACCGCCAGAAGTACCGCCGCCGGGCAAGGGCGTAGCCCATCGGTCCCATTGAGGCTGGTGCCGTCGGTTCGCATCCTCGACGGCATGACCACGCGACGTGCCCGCCCCATCGAGACCTGCCGCTTCTGCAGTGGCGCGCTCCTGACGAGCGTGTTCGACACGGTCTTCCGCGACGCCGAAGCCGAGGAGCGACTGTTCTTCGCCATCCCCGGCGCCCTGTGCGTGCCGTGCCGCCAGTTGTACGTCGACCAGCAACTGATCGGCATCCTGGGCCTCGACGGGTCACGCTGCACGTTCGCCATCGAATCCGACCGCGTCCTCGCCGATCACGCAGGACAGGCAGGGCAAGCGGGGCAGGCGCCGGCCGCCTGACCCTCGCCGGCCGGTGCTCTCGCCGACAGGACCAGCGACCGCAACCGGCCGCCATCGGTCGCAACCGGCTCGTACGGGCCGATTGTCGGTGCC
>JADLBB010000101.1 GCA_020848055.1 Chloroflexota bacterium
TCCTCGACCCCCAGGCTCTGCAGCTCCAGCGCGATCCATTCCTTCACCTCGTCGTTCAGGAACGGCATCCGCGGCCATTCGGTCAGTCGCACCCCCGTAGCGTACCGAATGCGCACAAGGTCCGTATGCTCCAGGCGATGACACGTCCGCTGGCCGCCACGTTCAGGACCTCGCCCGTGGGGCGAGCCAGGCTGGGCATCATCGAGACTCCGCACGGTCGGATCGATACGCCCGCCTTCATGCCGGTCGGCACCCAGGCCACGGTCAAGGCGCTGACCCCCGGCGATCTGCACGCGGCGGGCGCGCAGATGATCCTGGGCAACACGTACCACCTGAATCTGCGGCCCACCGCCGAGCGCATCGCGCGGCTCGGCGGCTTGCACCGGTTCATGGGGTGGGATGGACCAATCCTGACCGATTCTGGCGGCTTCCAGGTGTTCTCGCTGGCGGCGCTGCGGCACGTGGACGACGATGGCGTGACGTTCACCTCGCACCTCGACGGATCGCCGGTGCGGCTGACGCCCGAGCGGGCGATGGAGATCCAGGCCCTGCTCGGATCGGACGTGGCCATGGTGCTCGACCAGCTCGTCGACCCGGGCTCACCCCGGACGGAGGTCCTCGGGGCGATGGAGCGAACACATCGCTGGGCGGCGCGCTCGCTGGCGGCGCGTGGGCGTCCGGACCAGGCCGTGTTCGGGATCATCCAGGGCGGCGTTGATCCAGGGCTGCGGCGGGCGTCCGCGGCGGCCATCGGCGCCATGGCGTTCGACGGCATCGCCATCGGCGGGCTGTCGGTGGGAGAGTCGAAGGCCGACATGGCCGCCACGCTCGAGGTCGTGGCAGAGGCGCTCGGCGAAGATCCGCGGCCGCGCTACCTCATGGGCGTGGGCTCGCCGCGGGACTTCTTCACCGCGGTCGAGCGCGGCATTGACCTGTTCGACTGTGTCCTGCCCACTCGCGTCGCTCGGACCGGCCAGGTCTGGACCGATGCGGGACGTCTGAACCTGCGCAACGCCGCCGTGCAGGACGATCCCGGACCGATCGACCCAGCCTGCGCCTGCGAGGCCTGCCGCAACCACTCGCGCGCCTACCTGGCCCACCTGTTTCGCGCCCGCGAGCTGCTCGCGTATCGCCTCGCCAGCATCCACAACGTGACCTGGACGCTGGAGCTGATGCGCCGGCTGCGGTCATCCCTCGAGGATGGCTCGTTCGCCGACCTGCGCGCTGGCATGACGGAGGTGTTCGACCGATCCGACGGTCGTATGACGCCGTATTACGGCGGTGTAGAATGAGCCGTGCATCGTGACGGGAGAGGTGTCACAACCCGCCACGTAGAATCGACATCGGCGACCCGGATGGACCGCGTAAGCGCCAGGTAAGCGCCCGATAAGGAGCGGCGAGCGATCATCGGCGACGCTCGACCGGCTCACGACAATCGGAGGTTGAGCAGATGGCAAAGGGTCGAGACAGACCACGCAAGGAACCGAAGCGCAAGCCGAAGGAGAAGGCTCCGAAGAACCAGCAGCCCGCGCCGCCGGCCTATCAGCCGCCGATGCGGACCGTGGAAGTCATCAAGCCAAGACGCAAGGAACGCGAACCATCCGACGAGCCCGGGGACGAGTGAGCCAGAGCCACCGGGGCGCACAGCACGAACGAGGAGCAGACGAGGACATGGAAGCACCGGTGGCAGTCAGCCCGGCCGCCCGCAACGGGGACGGCGAACGCATCAAGGCCGTCGATGCGGCCATCCTGCAGATCGAGAAGCAGTTCGGCCGAGGCTCGATCATGCGCCTAGGCGATCGGGAGGCGCAGAACGTGCCGGCCGTCTCGACCGGCTCGGTCGCGCTCGACCTGGCCCTCGGCGTCGGTGGCGTGCCGCGCGGCCGGATCACCGAGATCTACGGCCCCGAGTCGAGCGGCAAGACCACGCTGTGCTACCACGTCGCGGCGAACGCGCAACGGCTCGGCGGCATCGTGGCCTTCATCGACGCCGAGCACGCGCTCGACCCCGGGTACGCGAAGAACGTCGGCGTCAACGTCGACGAGCTGCTGGTCAGCCAGCCGGACACCGGTGAGCAGGCCCTCGAGATCGCCGAGACCCTGATCCGCAGCGGGGGAGTGGATGTCGTCATCGTCGACTCGGTTGCGGCCCTGGTACCGCGCGCCGAGATCGAGGGCGACATGGGTGACGCCTTCGTCGGCCTCCAGGCGCGGCTCATGAGCCAGGCCCTGCGCAAGCTGACCGGCGCCATCAACCGCAGCCAGACGGCGCTCATCTTCACCAACCAGCTGCGAGAGAAGATCGGCGTCATGTTCGGCAACCCCGAAACGACGCCGGGCGGCCGCGCCCTGAAGTTCTACGCCAGCGTGCGGATGGACATCCGGCGCATCGAGACGCTCAAGACCGGCACCGATGCGATCGGCAGCCGCACCAGGGTCAAGGTCGTCAAGAACAAGGTCGCCTCGCCATTCCGGGTCGCCGAGTTCGACATCATGTACAACGAGGGCATCAGCCGCGAGGGCGGCCTGCTCGACGTCGGCATCGCGGCAGGGATCCTGTCCAAGACCGGCGCCTGGTTCAACTACGGCGACATCCGGCTGGGCCAGGGGCGCGAGAACGCCCGCGACTTCCTGCGGACCAACCCGGAGATCGCCCAGCGCATCGACGACGAGATCCGCGGCAAGGTGGCGAGCATCGAGGTCGGACCCGAGGGCATCAGCGAGGCGGAGTAGGACGGATCGGTGCCGGGCCGCCGCGCGCCGTCCGCCGGCAGGGAGCAACCGTCGGCACTCGACGTCGCGGTCCGATTCCTCGGCACGCGACCGAGGTCGCGCTGGGAGGTCGAGCGACGCCTGGCGCGCGAGGGCATTGGTGAGGTGGAGATAGCCGCAGCCGTCGAACGGCTGACCGAGCTCGGCTACCTCGACGACGCCGCCTTCGCGCGCTGGTGGGGCGAACAGCGCGACCGTCACCACCCGCGCGGCCGTCGCATGATCGACGCCGAACTGCGCCAGCGCGGCGTCCCGCGCGAGGTGATCGAATCCTACCTGGCCGAGCACGCGTCGCCGGAGCGCGCCCCGGAGGACGTCAGCTTGCCCGGCACCGAGGAAGAGCGCGCGGCGGTCGCCCTGGCCGATCATCTCCGCGGCCGTCCTTACCCCGACGAGGGGAAGGCGCGCCAGCGGCTGGGGATGTTCCTCGTGCGACGCGGGTTCGACGCCGACACCGTCCGGACCGTCCTGCGCCGCGCGGCAGGCGAAGCCGCATCGGACTAGGCTTGCGGCCATGCGATACGCCCTCATGACGGAGCCCCAACAGGGGCTGACATACGACGAGATCCTCGCCGCCGCCCGCACCGCGGAGTCGTCCGGGATCGAGGCGTTCTTCCGCTCGGACCACTACGCGAGCTTCCCAGGCGGCGAAGGGCTTCCCACCACCGATGCCTGGACCACCCTCGCCGGCCTGGCACGCGAGACGACGACCATACGCCTCGGCGTCCTGGTCTCGCCGGTCACCTTCCGGCTTCCGGGCAACCTGGCCAAGGTGATCCAGACCGTTGACGAGATGAGCGACGGGCGCATCGAGGCCGGATTTGGCGCGGGCTGGAACCAGGCGGAGCACGACCAATTGGGCCTGCCGTTTCCGCCGATCGCCGAGCGCTACGACATGCTGGCCGAGCAGATGGCAATAATCCACGGCCTGTGGACCGAGGGCGACGGCTGGACCTTCGATGGCCGCCACTGGCAGGTCCGCGGCTCCAAGCGTCACGGACTGGTCGCACGCGGCGGCCGGCGCCACCCGCACATCCTGTTCGGCGGCAAGGGCGGCCCGAGGCTGGCGGCCCTCGTCGCTCGATACGGTGACGAATTCAACCTCAACTCCGCATCACCCGATGCCGCGCCTGCGGCCTACGCCAACGTGCGGCGAGCATGTCAGGACATCGGGCGCGATCCCGACGAACTGGTGTACTCGGCCATGACCGGGGTGCTGGTGTCCGAGACTCAATCCGACCTCGAGGCCCGCGTCGCCGACCTGCTCGCGGCCCTCGGCGGGGGAGTGGATGACCCGGACGCGTGGCTGGCCGATCGAAGGCGCAGATGGGTCATGGGCACGCCCGACGAAGTGCACGAGCGCATCCGCGCGCTGGAGGCGAGCGGCATCGGGCGGGTCATGCTGCAGGACTTCCTGCCCCGCGACCTCGATCACATCCGGCTGATGGGGACCATCTTCACCACCTGAGCACTCCGGCCGTCTTGCGCTACACTGACCAACCCAGCCGTCCGCGGCCATGAATCGACCAACCCGATGCGCTCGCCCAGCGAGCGTGACAGCGCCCATCAGGGCTCGAGGAACCCGAGCCACATGCCAGATATCGTCCTCGCCGTGGTGGCGGCCGTGGCCGTCGTCCTCGGTGTGATCGTCGGATTCGTCTCACGCAACGTCATCGCCTCCAACTCGGTCAAGCACGCCGAGCAGTACGGCCAGCGTCTCATGGCCGAGGCGCGCGCCAAGCAGAAGGAGATCGTCCTCGAAGGCAAGGACGAGGCGCTGCATCTGCGCCGCGCAGCCGAGGAAGAGGCGCGCGAGCAGCGCGCCACGTTCCAGCGCACCGAGCGCCGGCTCCTGGACCGGGAGGAGGCGCTCGACCGCAAGGTGGCGTCGCTGGAGGAACGCGAGCTGTCGCTGAGCCACGGGCTCGCGGGCCTGAATGCCGAGCGCATCGAGATCGAAGCCATGCAGCAGCGTGGGCTGCGCGAGCTGGAGCGGATCTCCGGGCTCAGCGTCGCTGAAGCACGCGAGGGGCTCATCTCGCAGATCGCCGATGAGGCTCGCGCCGAGGCGCAGCAACGCGTGCGCGAGATCGAACGGCACGCGCAGGAGGAGGGCGAGACGCGGGCGCGTCACGTGCTGACCACGGTCATGCAGCGCATCGCGGCAGACCACACCAGCGAGGCGACCGTGACGGTCGTGACGCTGCCGAACGAGGAGATGAAGGGCCGCATCATCGGTCGCGAGGGGCGCAACATCCGGGCGCTTGAGCAGGCGACCGGCGTGGACCTCATCATCGACGACACGCCGGAGGCGGTCGTGCTGTCGGGTTTCGACCCGGTCCGTCGCGAGGTGGCGCGCCTGGCGCTGACCAAGCTCATCAGCGATGGACGCATTCATCCGGGCCGAATCGAGGAGACCGTCGCCAAGAGCCGATCCGAGCTGGATGTGGTCATGCGCCAGGCCGGTGAGCAGGCCGCGTACGACGCCGGCGTGCCGGGCCTGCATCCGGAGCTGATCAAGTTGCTCGGCCGGCTGAAGTATCGGACCAGCTACGGCCAGAACGTTCTGAACCATTCGATTGAGACCGCGCGGCTGGGCGGACTGCTGGCAGCCGAGATCGGCGCCAACATCGGTGACTCGAAGAAGGGCGGCCTGTTGCACGACATCGGCAAGGCCGTCGACCACGAGGTCGACGGCCCCCACGCTGCCATCGGGGGAGACATCGCCGCCCGCTACGGCGTCAGTCACCTGGTCTGCAACGCCATCGCGGCCCACCACCAGGAGGTGGAGCAGGAGTCGATCGAGGCCACCGTGGTCCAGATCGCCGACGCGATCAGCGCCTCGCGACCCGGCGCGCGCGGTGAGAGCCTCGACAACTACGTCAAGCGCCTGGACGACCTGCAGCAGATCGCGCTCAGCTTCCCGGGCGTCGAGCGCTGCTTCGCGATCCAGGCCGGGCGCGAGATCCGGATCCTGGTCAGGCCCGAGGACGTGGACGACCTGGCCTCCAGCCGGCTGGCGCGTGACGTCGTGCGCCGCATCGAGGAACAGCTCCAGTACCCCGGGCAGATCAAGGTCACCGTCATCCGCGAGACTCGCGCCATCGATTACGCGCGGTGAGCCCGGCCGGCGGCACGCTCCGCATCTGCGCCATCGGCGACATCATCGGCAAGCCGGGTCGGCTGGCGGTGACGCGGGTCCTGCCGTCGCTGCGACGCGAGCTTGGACTGGACGTCGTCATCGCCAACGGCGAGAACACCGCGGCCGGTGCCGGCCTGACGCCCAGCCTGGCAGAGGAACTGCTGGCGGCGGGCGTCGACGTCATCACCTCGGGCAACCACATCTGGGACAAGCGCGAGATCTACGGCTACCTCGACACGGACCGGCCCGTGCTGCGCCCGATCAACTACCCCGACTCGGCACCCGGGCGCGGCTGGTTGATCCATCACACCGATGACGGCGACGAGGTTGCCGTGATCAACGCGATGGGCCGCGTGTTCATGAACCAGCTGGATTCGCCGTTCACCACGCTTGACGCGCTGCTGGATCAGGGCGCCGATCCACTGCCACCGATCCGGATCGTCGACTTCCATTGCGAGATCACCAGCGAGAAGAACGCGCTGGGCTGGTACCTGGACGGCCGCGTCAGCGCCGTGGTCGGCACGCACACCCACGTCCCGACCGCCGATGCGCGCCTGCTGCCCGGCGGGACGGCGTACATCAGCGACATCGGCATGACCGGGCCGCGCGACTCCATCATCGGCTTCAGCCTCGAGACCGTCCTGCCGCGCTTCACCGAGCACCTTCCGACGCGCTTCGCGGTGGCGGACGGGCCGGTGACACTCAATGCCGCGGTGATCGACGTTGACCACGCAAGCGGTCGGGCGAGCGGGATCCAGCTCGTCCAGCGGCTCGTCGAGATCTGATCCTGCGCCGGGTTGACCAGGCCACCTGACCAGGCCAGTCGAGCAACCCCAGCCATGCCGATGCTGGCCATAGTCGGACCGACCGCCTCTGGCAAGTCCGACCTGGCGATGGCGCTCGCCCGGCGGATCGGGATCGAGATCGTGGTGGCCGACTCGCGCCAGGCGTACACCGGGATGGACGTGGGCACCGCCAAGCCGGATGCCGATGCACGCGCGGCCGTCCCACACCACCTGCTCGACCTGGTCGCGCCCGACGAGCCGTTCACGGTGGCGCAATGGGTCGAGCATGCGCGCGACGTCGTGCCGGCGATCGCCGCTCGCGACCGGATGCCAGTGCTGGTCGGAGGCACCGGCCTGTACGTGGCGGCGCTCGTCGACGGGCACGACTACGCGGCCCAGCCGTGGTCGCCCGAGGTTCGGAACCGCCTGGAGGCAGAGCTCGAAGCGGCTGGCCTCGAGGCGCTGGCTGGCCGGCTGGAGCGGCTCGATCCCGACGTGGCCGCCCGGATTGACCGCGCCAACCCGCGGCGCGTCCTGCGCGCCCTCGAACGAGCCGAGCTCGGGATGCTCGGCACCGAGCTGCGCCTGGCGCCCGCCCCGGGGCCCGTCAGGCTGATCGGCATCCGCCGTCCGCGCGAGGTGCTGTACCGACGCATCGACGCGCGGGCCACGGCCATGTTCACCCAGGATGGTCTGCTGCGGGAGGTCGAAGGCCTGGTCGCGCGCGGGTACGGGCCATGGCTGCGCCCCGTGAGCGGCCACGGCTACCGCGAGGCCGTCCGCCATCTGTCAGGGGAATGGGGGATCGAACGGGCGATCGAGGTCACTGCGCGTCGGACGCGCCAGTACGCCAAGCGCCAGGTCTCCTGGTTCGGACGCGACGTCCGGATCACGTGGATCGATGCCGAAGACCGGCCGGCCGACGACCCGGAGATCGTCGAACGCGCGACGGCCGTTGCCGTTCAGCTGACCGAGGACAGCCCTATCGACTGACGCCAGGCGGAGATCCCGCCGGCCTCGACCCGCGACTCGGGCACCACGTCCTCCAGCGCGCCGGGACGTCCGAGATGGTGCCCCTGTCCCGCCTGCACGCCCAGCGCGTGGAGGCTGGGCAGCTGCGACGCATGTTCGATGCCCTCTGCCACCACCAGCGCGCCCATGCGATTGGCCAGCTCGACCACCGATCCGATCACCGCCCCCGACGGGCCTTCCGAGGCCGAGCGCTGCACGAGGTCGAGGTCGACCTTGATGATGTCGAACGTGAGCTCCGACAGCAGCCGCAGGCCGGCGTTGCCGGCGCCCACGTCGTCGGCGGCAAAGCGAATCCCGGCGCGCCGGCAGGCCTCCAGCCGCTCGCGCACCCGCGCCGGCTCATGCAGCGCGTGGTGTTCGGTCATCTCGATCACCAGCCGATCTGGCGGGAAGTCGTGACGGCCCAGCAGTCCGAGCATGGCGCTGCTGCCGAACTCGGGCGCCTCGATCGTGGCGGGGCTGAGATTGAGCGTCAGGAACATGTCGGCCGGCAGGTGCCTGGCGCCCGCCAGGATCCGATCGGCACAGGCCAATTCGAGGGCCGTCAGGCGACCGCCCGCCTCGGCCGCGGCGAGCATGGCGCCCACGTCGTCGAACGGCGCCGGCGGCACCGGGCGGATCAGGCCCTCGACGCCCAGGATCCGTCCACTGGCCAGCGCCACGATGGGCTGGTACACCGCGCTGAGCAAGCCGCGCGCGATGACGTCGGAGATCGCGGCGGCCGAGCCGTGGACATCGGTCTCGTTGACGACCTCGATGCTGGCGTCGTAGCCAACCACATCGGTCCGTCCACCGCGCTTGGCGGCGTACAGCGCGCCATCGGCCATGGAGTACAAGCGGGCGCGATCGGCTGCCGGGTCTGGGATGGCGGCCACGCCACCGGAGAAGGAGAGTGACTGCAGGTCCTCGTGCTGCATCGCCGGCTGCAGGGCCTGGGCCAGCAGGCGGCGTCCGAGCATGCGGGCACTGTCGAAGTCGGTGGCCGGCATGATGACGGCGAACTCGTCTCCGCCGACCCGGTAGGCACGGTCGCTGCGCCGCAGCCCGACCGACAGAAGCCGGCCGAAGCCACGCAGGGCGCGGTCGCCGGCAGCGTGGCCGCGCGAGTCATTGAGCTGCTTGAACTCGTCGAGGTCGATCAGCAGCAGTGCGATGGGCGCACCCTCGGAGAGCGCCGTCGCCACCAGGCGGTCCAGGTCCTCGTGGAAGGCACGATGGTTGCCGAGGCCGGTGAGCTGGTCGCGCAGCGCATCGGCAACCGCTGCCTCGTAGCGGACCTGCAGGTCGGCCTGCACGGCGACGAGCGGCTTGACCGTGCGTGGCATGACCAAGGCCGCGACGAGCAGCCCGACGACCGTCGCCACCGCGGTGCCCGGCAGGGGGTCCAACCTGCCAAGGTCCAGTGCCACGCGGCCGGCCACGCCGAAGGCGGCCAGCGCCACCAGGACGCCGACCAGCATGCGTCGCATCAGCGTCACGGTGCTCATGGCGCGTGCCGCCGAGGCCGTTGCCGAACGATCCACGCACAACTCCACTGCGGGGCCAGTCATCGGTACCGGTACCGACAGGACCTGTATGAAGCAATTGCGGGCGTCGTGCATCAGGACCTTGGTACCGAATGCGGCTACGATGGGGCACCGATGCCCGAACGTGAACGCATGATCGATTTGACCGCGCCCACCGAGCGCGCCTTCCTCATCGGCCTCGATGACCCGTCCGATGGCCGCTGGCCGGTGCAGCGTTCGCTGGCCGAGCTCGCGGCACTGGCCCAGACGGCCGGCGCCACGGTCGTCGGTTCGGCCGTCCAGCGACGCCCGGCGCCGGACCCGGTGTGGTACTTCGGACGAGGGCGCGCCGCCGAGCTGGTTGACGATAAGGCGATGACCGACTTCAACCTGCTCATCGTTGACGACGAGATCGAGCCGAATCAGCAGCGCAGCCTCGAGAAGCTGCTCGACTGCAAGGTGCTGGACCGCTCCGCCCTGATCATCGACATCTTCGCCCGCCACGCGACGACCCGCGAAGGGCGGCTGCAGGTCGAGCTGGCCGCGCTCGAGTACCACCTGCCTCGGCTGACCCGGATGTGGACCCACCTGTCGCGAACCGGCGGTGGCATCGGGACCCGCGGGCCGGGCGAGAGCCAGCTCGAGACGGACCGGCGCCTGGTGCGCGAGAAGATCAAGAAGATCCGCGCCGATCTCGCCGACGTGACGCAGCACCGCTCCACCGCCGCGCGCCGCCGTGACCAGCACGACGTCGCCACGATCGCCCTGGTCGGATACACCAACGCGGGCAAGTCGACGCTGCTCAACGCCATGGCCGGGGCGAACCTGTTCGTGGCCGACATGCTGTTCGCCACGCTCGACCCCACCAGCCGCCAGGTGGCGCTTCCGAGCGGGCGCGTCGTGGTCGCGACCGATACCGTCGGCTTCATCAACAAGCTGCCGCACGACCTGGTCGATGCCTTCAGGGCGACCCTCGAAGAGGTCATGCGGGCCGACCTGCTGCTCGAGGTGGTGGACGCATCGGACCCCGATTTCCTGGGCCAGCAGGACGCGGTCCAGGCCGTGCTCGACCAGCTCGGAGCCGGCGACAAGCCGCGCATCACCGTGTTCAACAAGGTCGACCTGCTGCCCGATGACGCCGGCACGCCACCGCCGTCCGCCAACGCGTGCTTCGTCAGCGCCTGCACCGGGCAGGGGATCGATGTGCTGCTCGGCATGGTCAACGAGGCGCTGCGCGCCCAACTGGTGGCCGTCGACACGGTCGTCCCGTACGATCGCGGCGAACTCGTGGCCCGTGCCCGCCTGGCCGGGGACGTCGAGGAGCGCTACGAGGCCGGTGGAGTCAGGATCAGCGGACACCTGCCAGCGGCGATCGCGTCCGAGCTGTCAGCCGCCGGACCGCGGCGCCGTCGTCCTGCTCGCACGGCCTGAGGTCGGCATGCCCGCGCGGCCCGACCTGCTCGAGGAGCTCCTGGCCCTCGCCGACGACGAGGCCGGAGGACTCGACGCCCTCGACGCGCTGGTCATCGAGCACGGCTGGCCGGGCCTGCGGTTGGTCGGCGCGGACGGCGCCGACACCGCATGGATGCTCGCGCATCGCGCCACGGATGCGAACGACCGGCGCCGCGCGCTGCTGCCCGCCCTGCGCCAGGCCGTCGAGACGGGGGACGCCGATCCCCGACATCTGGCAACACTGGCCGATGCGATCGCGGCGGCCGATGGCCTGCCGCAGCCGTACGGCACGATCGCGACGCTCGCCGCCGACGGCGAACCCGAGTTCCTGCATCCGCTCGAGGATCCCGCCGGCCTCGACGCCCGAAGGGCGGCAATCCGCCTCCCGTCGTTTGCAGCCGATGCGCCCTACCTGGCGGCCGGGATCGTGCCCTATGGCCCGGAGCGAGGCTCCATTCCGGTCAACCAGTGGCCGATGATCGTCGAAGGCCACGTCTCGGTCGAGGCGGTCCTGGCCGCCGGCGTCCGCCCGGTGCACCGCATCTGGGCCACGCGGCCGGGGGATCGCCGCTTCGGCCGGCTTCGGGCCCTGGCGCGCGAACGGGGCGTGCTCATCGACCAGGTCGCCGCGTCGGTGATCGACGAGCTGGCCCAGGGCTCCAGCCACGGCGGCGTCATCGGCCTGTGCGGCGCACGCCGGCCGCGCTCGATGACCCAGCTGCTGACCGAGGTGGGGGACAGTCCGTTCATCGTCATGCTCGACGGCATCGAGGATCCGTTCAACTTCGGCCAGGCGGTGCGCGCCCTGTTCGCGGCGGGCGTGGACGGCCTGGTCGTTCGCCGCAGCTGGGAGACTGCGCTCGCCACCGTCACGCGCAGCTCCGGCGGCGCGACCGAGCTGTTGCCCACCGCATCGGTCAGGTCGGCTGTAGAGGCCATCGACGCAGCACGCGCCTCCGGCCTGCGGATCGTGATCGCCGATGCCGGTGGGGACGCCACCGATCAGCATGCGCTCGACCTGCGCGGCGGCCTGTTCCTGCTCATCGGTGGAGAACGGCGCGGCGTGACCCGTTCGCTGCGCGAAGCCGCCGA
>JADLBB010000102.1 GCA_020848055.1 Chloroflexota bacterium
CGGATCGGTAGGATGGAGCCAACAACGATCACGGGCACCCAGTGAGGCCCGGGTCTTCCGCGAGGTGGAGGTTCGTTGGTGAAGCAGCTGACCGTTCAGTCAAGGGTCTCGGTGGCCCTCCCCGTCAGCTCCACCTCTCACCTTCCACCCGTCACCCGCTTTAGAGACCCCGATCAGCCCTACGAGGACATGATCACCTGCGAGCGCGACTGCATGCGCTGCAGCTACGCGGCCACGCTCGACTGCGACGGCAACTGCGGCCTCTGCCCGCGCCAGGACTACTGTCCGTGCGTGAACCCGGCCAAGGTCCGCACCAAGCCGGGGCACGTGGCTGAGATCGGGGAAGTTCCGCTGGTGGCTTCGCTTGGACGCAATTAGGGACGAGGCCCGGCGACTGGCCGGCCTCGTGCGCGACACCGCGGTGCGACTTTGACCTTGCCCGCGACGAGGCCGAACTCAGCAGGCTGACCGAGCGCGCCTCCGACGCCGACCTGTGGAACGACCCGGCCGAGGCGCAATCGATCATGCGCAGGGCCGACGAACTGCGTTCGGGCATCAGCGCCTGGCGGGACCTGGAGCAGCGCGCCAACGGCCTGGCCGACATGGCCGAGCTTGCAGCGGCCGACCCCGATGGTGGAGAGGCCATCCGCGCCGACCTTGAGCGCGACCTGGCGGCGCTTCAGGCGGACTGGGCGCGGATGGAGCAGCAGCTCCTGCTGTCGGAGCCGTTCGACGAGCGCGGTGCGATCGTATCGGTCCACGCCGGAGCAGGCGGCACCGAGAGCCAGGATTGGGCGGAGATGCTGCTGCGCATGTATCTGCGCTGGGCCGAGACGAACCGGCTGCGCACCGAGATCCTGGAGGCCACCGAGGGCGAGGAGGCCGGCCTCAAGAGCGTCAGCTTCAGCGTCGAGGGCCGCTGGGTCTACGGACGGCTGCGCAGCGAGCGCGGCGTGCATCGCCTGGTGCGCATCAGCCCGTACGACTCGCAGAAGCGGCGCCACACCAGCTTCGCCCTGGTCGAGGTCATGCCGGAGGTGCCCGAGGACGCGACGGTCGAGATCGACGAGAAGGAACTGCGCGTCGACACCTACCGTTCCAGCGGCGCCGGTGGGCAGCACGTCAACAAGACCGACTCTGCAGTGCGCCTGACGCATCTTCCCACCGGGATCGTGGTGGCGGTGCAGTCCGAGCGCAGCCAGCACCAGAACAAGGAACGCGCCATGAGCGTGCTGCGCGCCAAGTTGATCGAGCGCCAGGAGGAGGAGCGCGAGGCGGAGCTGGCGCGACTGCGCGGCGAGCACGTGGAGGCCGGCTGGGGCAACCAGATCCGCAGCTACGTCCTGCAGCCGTACACGATGGTCAAGGATCTGCGCACCGGCGTCGAGACCAGCAACCCGACGGGCGTCCTGGATGGCGACCTGGACCGCTTCATCGAGGGCTACCTGCGCTGGCGCGTCGGACCGGGAGACCCGACGCCCGCGGCCTGAGGGCGCGTTCGCTACCATCGGTGCGAACCGATGCCATCTCTGCTGCGCAAACCAGCGCGCCCCCCGGACGCCGACGCCCCGGTCATCAGCATGGTGGACGTGGGCGTCACGTACCCCAACGGCAAGGTGGCCCTGTCCGATGTCAACGTAGCGCTCGCCGCCGGCGACTTCGCCTTCCTGGTCGGACCCTCTGGCGCTGGAAAGAGCACGTTCATCCGGTTGCTGATCCGCGAGCAGCGGGCCACCGCCGGAACCGTGACCGTCGCGGGCCGTGACCTCGGCCGCATGCGCCGTGGCGCCGTGCCCGGCCTGCGCCGCCGCATCGGGACCGTCTTCCAGGACTTCCGGCTGCTTCCGGCCAAGACCGTGGCCGAGAACGTGGCCTTCGCGCTCGAGGTCACCGGCGCGCCGCGCGCGACCATCCGCGAGCGGGTCCCTCGCCTGTTGTCGCTGGTGGGCCTGGACCGGCACTCCGGCCACCTGCCGAGCCAGTTGTCCGGCGGCGAGCAGCAGCGAACCGCCATCGCCCGCGCCCTGGTCCATGATCCGGCGATCCTCATCGCCGACGAGCCCACCGGCAACCTCGATCCGGTCACCAGCTGGGAGATCATCCAGTTGCTCATCGGCATCAACGACCTGGGCACGACGGTGTTGATGGCGACGCACAACCAGGAGATCGTCAACGCCATGCGCCGGCGGGTGCTGGCCCTGGAGGGCGGCCGGCTGGTGCGCGACGAGGACGCGGCCGCCTACGAGCGGGAGTACTGATCGGTGGGCTTCCTGCGCTTCGCCGGCTTCAGCGTGGTACGTGCCTGGCAGGGCTTCTGGCGCAACGCGATGATGAGCCTGGCCGCAACCGCCACCGTGGTCCTCATGCTGAGCCTGCTGGCCGCGCTGTTCATCATCATCAGCGGGCTCAACTCGGGCCTGGAGTTCATCGAGAGCAAGGTCGGGGTAACGGTCCGCCTGGCCGATGACCTGCCCGAGATCGGTCGTGAGCTGATCATCCGCGACGCCGAGGCGCTGCCGGGCGTGGCGACCGTCACCTACGTGTCGCCGGAGGAGGCGCTGGAACGCCTGCGCGAGGCATACCGCGCGGCCGGACAGGAGCTCGACACCGGCGGCGCGAACATCAAGCTGTACAGCAGCCTCGAGATCACCCTGACCGATGCATCCGCCGGCTCGTCGGTCGCGGCCGCCCTCGCCGAGCACGATGGCGTAGAACGGATCCTCACCAAGCAGGACGAGTACGACGCGCTGCTCGGCATCATCAACGTCATCCGCACCGCCGGCATCGTGGTGGTCGGACTGGTCGGCATCACGGTGCTATTCATGATCATCAACACCATCCGCATCGCGGTCTTCAGCCGCGCCCCGGAGATCGAGATCATGCGGCTGGTGGGAGCATCGGACTCGTTCATTCGCTGGCCGTTCATCCTGGAGGGCGTGCTGTGCGGGCTGATCGGCTCACTCGTCACGATCGTGGCGGTTGCGGCCATCTGGGGTCCGATCCAGCCGATCATGGTCAGCGTGTTCCAGATGCCCATCGCGGTCAGCTCACAATTCCTGGCCACCCTGTCGCTGGTGCTGCTGGCGACCGGCCTGGGTCTGGGCGCGCTGGGGTCGTGGATCAGCGTGCGCTCCTACCTGGCGGCAACGACCTGACCGTAGGCGCACTCGCAGTGGCCGGGGTGGCGATTCCTCAACCTTGCCGCAACCCGCCCTCGCTCCACCGGCGGTAGACTTCGTGCTCCCATGACCGAATCGAACGCGCCGTTGCCGGCCGAATCAACCAGCCCGCCGCCGATGCCAACCCAGCCTCCGCTGGCCCCCGCCCGACCGGACAGGAGCGGGTCGGGACCGCTCACGTGGATCGTGGGCCTGGCGCTTGCCGCCGTGGTCGGGGCGCTCCTGTTCGCCGCCGGCTTCCTGGCGGCAGGCGGACTGGCCGGCAACAGCGGTTGTGCAGCCCCCAACGAGTCGTTCGCCCCCTTCTGCAAGGCCTACGACCTGCTCAAGCGCGACTTCGTCGATGACCTCGACTCCGACAAACTGGCTGAGGGCGCCATCAAGGGCATGTTCCAGTACGGCGTGGCCGATCCGTTCTCCGGCTACATGCCGCCCGACCAGTACCAGCAGGCGCTCGGCGACCTGTCGGGCAGCTTCGGCGGGATCGGCGCCGAGATGGCCATGAGCAACGTCGATGATCCGGCCAAGACCAGCGAGTGCACCGCCTTCAGCGATGTCTGCCGGCTCGTCGTGGTGGCGCCGCTGGCCGACTCACCCGCCGAGGTCGCGGGCCTGCAGGCGGGCGACCTCGTGCTGGCCGTGGACGGCAAGAGCGTGGATGGATCCACCGTCAACGACCAGGTCACGGTGATCCGCGGCGAACCGGGCACCAAGGTGGTGCTGACCATCATGCGCAATGGCGGCGACCCATTCGACGTGTCGATCACGCGCGACAAGATCGTGATCAAGGAGGTCGAGACGAAGATGATCGATGGGCACATCGGCTACATCGCGCTCAACTCCTTCTCGGCAGAGGCCGCCGACCAGTTCGCCACCGCGCTCCGCAAGCTGCTCGACGATGGCGCCGATCAGATCATCTTCGACCTGCGAGACAACCCCGGTGGCTACATCGACGCCGCCCAGAAGATCGCCAGCCAGTTCATCGGCGACGGGCTGATCTTCACCCAGGAGTCGGCCGGCAACGACGTGCGCGAGTACAACTCGACCGGCGACGGAGTCGCCACCGACCCGAAGCTGCCGGTCGTCCTGCTCGTCAACGGCGGATCGGCGTCGGCCTCCGAGATCGTGGCAGCCGCGCTCAAGGAGCACGATCGCGCCACGCTGATCGGCGAGCCGACCTACGGCAAGAACACGGTGCAGGTCTGGACTGAGCTGGACAACGGTGGCGGCGTGCGCATCACCATCAGCCGTTGGTTCACCCCTGACCACAACAGCGTCGCGCCGGACGGCGTGCAGCCCGATATCACCGTCGCGCGCACGGCCGACACGCCGCCCGAGAAGGACCCGGTCCTCGACGCTGCCATCAAGTTCCTGGCCGACCAGCCGCGCTCCGCTGGCGCCGTCGGCCCCACCCACGATGGCGCCGCAGCAGCGGATGTGGCGATGCGGCCGGCGGCCGACCTGGTAGGCATTGTCCTGCCGCGCGCGGTCTGCTAGGATCGCGCCCAACGAAAGGAGGTGGTGTGCAGGTGAGTAGTTCCAAGCACGCCACCACCGAGGCGGTGCGCTAACACAGCTTCGCGTGGTGTAGCGATGAGAGAGCCGGCCGA
>JADLBB010000103.1 GCA_020848055.1 Chloroflexota bacterium
CGCGACTCATGCGCTCCCGAGATCTGGTCGAGACGGTTGTTCCGAGGCTCGTAGAGCATCCGCTCCTGTTCCTCTGCCGCCCGGATGCCGGATGCGAGGAATGCGATGCAGCGCGCGCGAGTATCGACTCCACGATGAATGGATCGACGTGCCCGTGCTGATGATGCCGAGGCGATCGCCGATGTCCACGTCCGTTCTTGGCGGTCGCCCTATGCAGGGATGCTGCCGGATGAGGTCATCGAGCAGATGGCCGCCGGCCGTGACGTTCGCGTGGAGCACTTCCGCGGGTGGCATGGCGAGATGGATGGCATCCGTCACGGTTGGGTCGCAGTTGAGAACGGCGCCGTCATCGGCATGGCGGTCACGGTGCCGAGCCGTGATCCAGACGCAGGCCCGTCAACTGGCGAGCCGGCAGCCGATCGGCGCGCCGCAGCGCAAGTCCGTGAGGTCGGGCGGCGGCGGGCTGAGCGGACGGACGCGGCGGACGCAATAGGCCAGCAGCGGCCGGTTGTCGCGTTCATCGTGCGACTCCACCGACGCTCCACGCTCAGGAAAGCCGTCGATGGCGCCCGGCGCCCACAACCGGCTCACCACGGGCGCTTGCGGTCGCCGGCGGCAAGCTGCGGCCGCAATGCGCCAGTGCGGGTCGGTTACGGCGCTAGGGCCGGTCGGTTACGCCCGCCACGAGTGGCGCGCGCGGCGCGACGCGGCGGCGGTCGGTGGCGGCCGCAATCGGCCAGCAGCGGCTGGTTGTCGCGTCCCGCGGGCACTTCCGGCCACCGTTCACACTCAGGATGAGGCCGATGCCTCCTCCTGGCTTCCACAACCGGCTCACCTCGGGCGATTGCGGTCGCCACCCGCCCGATGCGGTCGCAATGCGCCACACCGGGCCGGATACGTCCCAACGCACTGCCACCAGGGCCGAGCGGTCAGGGACGCTCCAGCCCGTGTGCCTCGAGCAGGGCCGCATCGGCCAGGACCCTGGCCGTGGGGCCATCCGCCACGACGAGCCCGGTGTCCATGACGACCGTGCGCGGCAGGACGTCGGCCACCAGGCGCATGTCGTGCGTGGCGACCAGCAGCGTCTGCGTCAGCCCGCTCAGCAGATCGATCAACTGGCGCCGCCCGCGTGGGTCCAGGCCCGCGGAGGGCTCGTCGAAGACCAGGACCTGCGGGTCCATCGACAGCACCGTGGCCAATGCCACGCGCTTGCGCTGGCCGATCGACAGGTGCGAGGGAATGCGCCGCTCGGACCCGGCCATGCCAACCGCGGCCAGTGCGCGTTCGACGCGATCGTGGATCTCGTCGTGGTCGATGCCCATGTGCAGCGGCCCGAAGGCGACGTCATCAAAGACGGTCGGGCTGAACAGCTGGTCGTCGGGATCCTGGAACACCAGGCCCACGGCCGCCCGCACCCGTCGCAGGTCCGCGCCTTCGACCGCCACGCCGCCGATCCGCACGCTGCCGTGCGTTGGGCGGTTGATGCCGTTGAGGTGCAGCATGAGGGTCGACTTGCCGGCGCCGTTCGGGCCGACCAGCGCGACCTTCTCGCCGGGCTGCACCACCAGGTCGATGCCGCGCAGCGCCTCGGTGCCGTCGGGGTAGGCGTAATGCAGGTGCGTGAGCTCGACCGCCGGCTCGCTCATGACGGGTTCCACCACAGGTGCGTCGCAACGGCCCACGCCGCGAGCGCCACCAGCACGGAGGCGAAGGCAATCCATTCCCCCGTCGTGATCGGCCGCAGGCCGAGATGGCGGAAGGTGCCCTCGAAGCCGCGCGCGATCATCGCGTCGTACACGCGCTCGCTGCGCTCGTAGCTGCGCAGGAACAGCGAGCCAACCATGTTGCCGGTCACCCGCGCCCGCCACGCGATCGATCCTCCACCGGCCGCGCCCTCGGCCAGCGCCGATCGCGAGGCGCGAGCACGGAGCAGGCGCTGGGCCTCGTCACCGATGACGGCGAGGTATCGGTACATGAAGCCGATGATTGAGACCAGGATGCGGGGCAGGCGAAGCTCGCGCAGGGCATCGAGCAGATCGTGGAACGGAGTCGTGTAGGTGAGCAGCAGGGCGACCTGCACGCTCAGCCAGCTCTTGAGCGCGATCGTCGCGAACGCACGCAGCCCCTCGCCACTGACCGTCAGGTGCAAGGGCCCAAGGCTGATGCTGCCGAGCGGATCGCCGGGCCGGGTGAAGACGAGCGGCAGTGCGATGAGCATGAATGGCAGCGCCACGAAGGCGCCGCGAACGAGCCGCCACGGGCCGAGCCGGGCCAGCAGCGAGGCCGCCACCAGGAGCGCGAACATGAGCGCCAGCGGGCCGAAGGCGCCCATCGGTTGGAGCGAGATCGCCGCGATGGCCGCGATGGCCGCCACGAACTTGAGCCGCGCATCAAAGGCGTGGATCGGTGAGCGCCGCGGGATGGACCGATCAAGGTCCAGCTAGCCCTCCGATCGCCTGCGCCGGGCCAGCAGTCGCCCGATGACCCAGGCGATCCCGAACACCACGGCGATGCCGATCAACCCCGCCACGATCGTGGCCATCGGTTCGTGTAACCCGGGGAAGACGTAGCCGGCGATGATCGAGAAGGGATGGCCGCGGTCGGCGTCGATGAAGCCATGGTCCGTCGCCACCCGATTGAGGCCGTCGGGGTCGCCGCTCCGCAGGAAGGTGGCGGCCACCATGACAGCCACGACGATGGCCAGGGCGCCAAGCACCCAGCCGATCCTCGAGGGCCCGGTCCGGTTAGGGTCGGTCGTCATCGGTGCATCGGACATCAGGCGGCCTGCGGCGATCGGTCGCGCAGTTCGAACAGGTCGGCGCGCGTGACCCCGATGAAGGCCAGCGCCGCCACCGTGATCAGCGCCTCGCCGATGCCGATCAGCACGTGCACGCCAACCATGGCGCCCAGCACCAGACCGAGCGGCGGCATGTCGGGCGTCAGGCCGATCTGGAGCGACATCGACACGGCTCCGGCAACCACCGAGACCCAAGCGGCGATGGCGGCCGCGGGCAGTCGCCCACGGCCCTCCCCCCCGAACAGCCCTGCAAGCGCGCGATAGAGCCAGTAGCCTCCGAGCGTGCCGATGACGCCCATGTTGAAGATGTTCAGCCCCATCACGACCAGGCCGCCATCCTGGAACAGCAAGCCCTGCACGGCGATGACCGAGGCCATGACCAGGGTCCCCGCCCAAGGACCCAGCAGGATCGCGGCAAGCACGCCGCCGAGCAGGTGACCGCTCGTGCCGCCGGCCACCGGAAAGTTGAACATCTGGGCCGCGAAGATGAACGCGGCCATCACGCCCAGCAGCGGCACAGCGCGCTCGCTGAGCGTCGCGTTCGTGCGCCTCACGGCGATCGCCAGGACCACCGCGGTGACGGCCCACATGGCAACCGCAATGGGAACGGACACGAAGCCGTCGGGAGCGTGGAGGAGGTGGATGGAGGGTGGCATCGGCTGAAGTCTAGCCGACTCCATGGGCTTATTGCAATATGTTGCAGCTTGGGCGACGGTGCCTATACTCAGCCGCGTGACCTCGCACGCTCGCACGTCCGATCTCGACGAACCGTGGCGCTCCGTCCCGGCTCGCCTGCGCGCCCGTGGCCTGCGCTGGACACCGCAGCGGGGGGCAGTCGTCGGCGCGCTCGCTCGCTCTGACGGCCACGTGACCGGGGCCGAGATCGTGGAGCGTTGCCGCGAGATCGATCCGGCCACCACCCCGTCCACGGTGTACCGGACGCTCGACGCATTGGAGGAGCTCGGCGTGGTGCGACACGCTCACGGCGCGACCGGCCAGGAGGAGTACCACGTGGGCGCCGCGTCGGAGCACGGCCACCGCTACTGCCGCGCCTGCGGCGGGCAGTGGGACATCGTGCCCGGTTCGGCTGCCGCGCGAGCCATCGCCGGCGCCTTCGAGGCCGATGGCTTCGACGTGGACCTGTCGCACGTCACCGTGGTCGGCCGCTGCGCCGACTGCGACTGAGGCTCAGCGGGGTCGCAGGCCGTCTCCCGCGCGCACCAGGTGCGGCGTGTGAACTGCGAGGTCGTCCAGGAACCGGTCGCGGTCCTGCGGCGAGATCAACGTCGGCAGCTTGCCCTCGGTTCGAATGGCCAGCCTATCCATCGACAGCGCCTGGGCAGCCAGCAGGCCCCGGCTCGGCTCGACGGCACGAACGGAGTCATACGGCAGCCTGGATCGAACCAGACCGAAGCGAATGACGAGCGCCTCGGGCTCGAGCGTGTACTCGATCGGCCATACCAGCGCGACGTACAGGACCACGATCCCGGCAAGGGTCAGCCATCCGATGAGGGCCTCACCAGGGTCACCTGACGCCTGCAGCACCAGTGCGACGACCAGGCAGAGCACGGGCAAGGCAATGAGCAGCAGCCCGATCCAGGGGTCCACTTTCGAACGGTAGGTGGGCATGGCGGTCACCTCGTGAGCAGATACGGAATGCCGATTCCCACGGCTATTCCGACCGCTATCCCCATCGCCACCTGGAACCAGCGCCACCAGTCGATCCCGTTCCGTTCGTCTGAGGCGCCGCTCACCATCTGGGCAGCAGGAACCGGGGGCAGCTCGATGATCGGGGTGGCCTGCATGGAGCGACGAAGGCCTGCCGGAGCCACCACCGGTGCCGGCGGCTCGCCCAGCGCGATGGCCGGTTTCACGGCAATTTGATCCGGCGGAGCGTCGGCGATCGGCCTCACCGGGGGCGCGACAGGCGCGCTCTCCACGATCGGAGGCGGTGGCGCGGTGGGCGTCGATGTCGTGGATTCTGCGGCCCCAGCCGGTGACGCGGCTCGCGGCGCGGTGGGCGGCTTGGCCGGCGCGTCCGTCGGACCGGCATCGGTTCCGGCGGGATGCAGCTGGCTTGGACGCGGTATCACGATCCCCGGCTCGAGCCGGACGCGAGGCGCCGCATCACTCGCCCGGGCATCCGCGTCGACGACGGGTTTCGAGGTGGATCTCGGCGGCCACGAAGGCGTGGGCGCGGGTGCCTGCGCCGGAGCCGGAGCCGGAGCCGAGGCGCGGGCGGGCGCCTTGGCCCGCGGGGTCGCGGCCGGCCGCGCAGCGACCGCGGGGACTTCGCCGAAGGCGGTCACCTGCGTCCCGTTGCTCGCCTCACGGGCCAAGCAGGCCTCGCACTGGGTCCCGCTGGAAGCCGTCGCGAGGAAGCGGCCGCAGGACGTGCATCGGCGGCCCTTGGCAGCGGGCGGTGGCTCCTGTGCCTTCTTCCGTGCCGGCTTGGAGGCCAAGACCTGCGGCTTGGTGCCGGTCCGCGTCCCGGCCATCAGGTTGCCGCCCGCGTCCGGCGCAACCCCCGATGCGTCAGGGCACGCACTTCCGGCCGCGCGACGAATGCACCAATCGCGGCGACGATGATGGGCGTGACGCCATCGAACGGGGCGTGGAGATCGGGCATCGTGCGTGCAGGGTCATCGCTCGGGCGTCCGTAGTCAAGGGCCGGTGCCAGCGATCACCACAACGCGAGGCCGGTGGCCGCGTCAGGGGTGCGCACCAATTCCACCCCCGCCAGCTCGCGAATCATGACCTCCGCCGCAAAGACCTCGATGCCGCGCAGCAGGTGGCCGCCGACGGTGGCGCCGCTCGCATCGGCGAAGCTGGCGTGGGCATGCAGGAACGGCCGGCCGTCCCGTAACGACACGTTGCCGATGAAGCCAACGATCTCGTGGTGGGTGTCGGACTCCAACTCGAGGTAGCGGTGGTCGTCCTGCTCGTAGTAGGCGTAACGGGCGCGTCGAACGGCACCAATGACGACCACCTGCGCGGCACGCACCTCATGATCGGCGCAGAAGCGCTCGATCTCCTCGACCAGGTCGCTTCCGGTCTCGAGCCGTCCGACGAAACCGCGTCCGGCGCTGAGTTCCTGGAATCCGGCGGTCATTTGATCCTCCTGTCGCTGCCGGGCGGACGCTCCGGCTTATTCGAAGTGCTTGAGCGAGCCGATGATCGGCAGTGACGCCGCCACCCGCGCGGGGTACAGCCCGGCGAGGGCGGCAATCCCGGTGCCGGCCAGCAGCACCGCCAGCAGCAGCGCCCACGGCACTTGTATGCCTGCCGACAGTTCCGCCGATACACCGCCTCCGGTGATGGTTGCCGCCACCAGCAGGCCGATGGCGACCGCCAGCACGCCGGCGATGGCGCCCATGATCGTCGCCTCCGCCACGACCATGGCCTGGACCTGCCCGATGGTCATGCCGTGCGCACGCAGCACCGCGATCTCGCGCACGCGCTCACCCACCCCGACGCCGAGCGTGTTGACCATGCCGAGCGCGGCGATTATCACGGCCACCCCGGCGAGCGCGTCGAACAGCCCGCCGAAGGTGTCGAGCGTGCGCCCCAGTTCGCCGGCAAGGTCGCGCGCCGCCACCGGCGTGGCCGCCAACTGGCCGGCCGCCTCGCGCACCGAGGCCGCGAAGGCAGTATCGGCGATGCCCGCCTGCGGCTCGAGCACCCACAGCGACGCGGCCGTGGCCCCGAACAGATCGCGCGCGTCTGCCGACGACACGATGATCGCCCCGTCCGTGGTGCGCCCCGGCAGGGACGCCTCCAGGATGGCCGCCACGGTCAGATCGTGCTCGTCGCCGCCCGGCAGGGCCAGCCCGACGCGGTCCCCCACCGCGATGCCCGCTCTCGCGGCGAGCGTGGCAGGGACAAGGGCAGCCCCACCGGCGCGGAGCGCGTCGTACGCCCGCTCGCGCGTGGCTCCGCTGATCAGCAGCGCGCCGCCATCGGCGAAGACGTTGGGGTCGATGCCGGCCAGCGAGGCCTCTTCGGGCCCGTCGGGCGTATCACGCACGACCGGCGCCTCCAGCACCGGGCTGACCACGCCGACACCGGGGATGGCCTCGAACGTGGCGCGGTAAGCATCGACCTCGAGCGGCAGGGTGGTGCGGATGGCGTGGCCGCTCGGCAGCAGCGACGCCACGCGCCGCGCATTCCCGGCGCGCGCCGACTCGGCGATGGTGCCGAGGGCGATCACCGCGGCCAGCGCGATCATCATGGCGCCGACGGTCAACCCGGTCCGGACGCGGTCGCGGGACAGGTTGAGCCGTCCCAGCAGGCCCTGGGCACCGAAGAACCACTCGAACGGCCGGCCGATGACACGTCCCAGCGGCTCGAGCGCAAACGCGGTCGCCACCGCTCCGCCGACCAGCAGGCCCAGCGACAGCAGGATCGGTACCAGCGGCGTGCCGGTGCCGCCCAGCACGATCAGCGCGACGGCGGCCGCGACCGCGACCAGTTCGCCGGCGAGGACGGGGCGCAGGCGGTCGAGCAGGCCGCGTTCGCCGCGGCGCACCCGTCGGAGCGCGTCAAGCGGGCTCACCCCCGACGCGCGGCGCGCCGGGATGATCGCGCTCAACATGGTCACCACCAGTCCCAGCGCCACGGCGGCAGCCAGCCCGCCGATTGGCACCGGCATCCCGACCAGCAGGATGACCCGCGTCGAGGCCAGGAAGGAGATCATGGCGCCGGCCAGCACCAACCCCGCAGCGAGGCCGGCCAGGCTGCCGGCCACGCCAAGCGCGGCTGCCTGGCGCAACACAAGGCCGAGCACCTGCCGGGAGGTCGTGCCCGCCGCGCGCAGCAGCCCGATGTCGCGGACGCGTTCGCCAACGGTCATGGCCAGCGTGTTGCCGATGAGGAAGGCGCCGACCACCAGCGAGACGATCGCGAACAGCAGCGCCACGCCGATGAACCGATCGCGCGCGGCCGCGAACTGGCCGACGATGTCGTCGGCCGTCTCGACCACGAATGGCTCGCGCACAGTCGAGGTCACCGTCTCGATCGTCCCGGCCGAGGGCGCCTCTCCCAGGTCGAGGTCGATGGCGCGGATCGGCAGCGGCGCCTCGAGCGAGGCATCGAGCGCGTCGCGGTTGGCCACGATTACGCCGTCGCGGTCGAGCACGGCGAACCCCCGATCGGCCAGCAGGCCCACGATGACCAGGGGATCGGCCCCGATGCGATGCCCGGACAGGATGATCGGATCGCCGATCCGCAGGCCCAGCCGATCGGCCATGGACGCCGGCACCATGGCGCCGTTGGGCGTCGCATCGTCCAATGGCCGTCCATCGACGAGCGGAGTCGGACGCATGGCCGCCTCCGCGTCGGGGTCAACGCCAAGCACCAGAACGTTGACGACCCGCTCGTCCTGCCCGATGGCCACGGTCATCCGTCGCTGGCTGACCGGCGCCGCCTGTACCACGCCGGCCGTGGATCGCAGGCCCTGGAGCGTGCGCGGGCCGAAACCGCCGTCGGCGAAGGCTCGCAGCCGAACGTCGGCGCGGCCGAGCAGGTCGGCGCTCGCGCCACGCATGGCCTGCTCCGACGACGCGCCGATGATCACGGTGGCGACCACCAGGGCCACGCCCAGGGCGATCCCGGCGGTGGCGAGCGCGGTGCGCAGCGGGCGGGCGGCCAGGCCGCGCCAGGCGAGTGCCGAGAGTCGCACCGCCCTCAGAGCCCCAGCGCGGCCAGGCGCCGGATCAACGGGCCGGCGTCGTGTTCGCGACGCCGACCGAGGGCGATCTCGTCGCGGACCTGGCCGTCTCGCACCACGAGGACGCGGTCCGCATAGGCGGCGGCGCGGGCGTCGTGCGTCACGAGCACGATCGTCTGACCCAACCGGTCGGCGGAGTCCCACAACAGGTCCAGGATCTCGGTGCCGGTCGTGAAGTCCAGGTTGCCCGTCGGCTCATCGGCCAGGAGGATCGCCGGACCGGTGGCGAGTGCCCGCGCCAGGGCCACGCGCTGCTGCTCGCCCGCGGACAGCTGGTCCGGCCGGTGGTCGGCCTTGGCCGACAGCCCGACCATGGCCAGCAACTCATCGATCCGCGCCCGGTGCTCGGCCAGGGCCTCCCCGGCGATCAGGAACGGCAGGCCGACGTTCTCGGCCACGCTCAGCAGTCCGATGAGGTTGAAGTACTGGAACACGAACCCGGTCCTGTCGCGACGGGTGAGGGTCCGCTCCTCCTCGTCCATGGCCGAGATGTTCACTCCGTCGATCACGACCTCGCCCGACGTCGGGCGGTCCAGTCCGCCCAGCAGTTGGAGCATGGTCGACTTGCCCGAGCCCGATGCGCCCATGATGGCCAGGAACTCGCCGCGCTCGACGGTCAGGGACACGCCCGCCAGTGCGGTGACCTCGCCCTCGCCGAGCGGGTAGCGTTTGACGAGGTCGCGCGCCTCGAGGATGACCGGCATGTGCCCGCCGATTCTACGTCGCGGAGCGCGCTGGACGGTCGATCAACCGAAGAGCAGGGCGAGGACGGCGCCGATGAGCCCGTCCAATCCGCCGCTTCCCGACCGCGCGGCCAGGACCTCCATGTCCGCTCCATCGGCGACCTCATCGGGAGCCGATGCGGTCACGGTCCCGGCGGCGGCCATGGCCGGGAATGCGTCGGCCGCGCGGTCCGCCGCCGTCTCATCGGCCATCCAGGCGGCGGTCAGGAGGTCGCGCACCGGTGCCGAGACGACAACGAAGGTGCCATCTATCTGCGAGGACGTCGGGGCTCGTGGCGCGTCCACCTCGACCTGCCTCGCGACCGGCTCTGGCGTCGCCGCCGGCTTTGTCGGGGTGCCTCCTCCGCCGGTGCCGTTGCCGCCACCGCCGCTGCCACCGCCGCTGGGTGGCGGAGGTGGCGAGGAACCCATGGCCTGCATGAACAGCTCGGTGTACATGCGCGTGTTCTGGACGTGGCCAAGGAACTCGGCGCCATCGGCCGAGGCCGCACCGACCCCTCCATGAGTGAACCGCGCGTCGAGCACGTTGGCGCGGTGGCCGGGCGACTCCATGAACTTCTCGTGGACGCGCACCGGTGAATAGTCATCGGTGAAGCCGGAGTTCCAGCCGATGTTCTCGCCGGCCCACGCGTAGTTGAGGCCGTTCGAGTCGTAGTACGTGTAGACCAGGCAGTTGCAGCCGGGGATCGTGTGGCTGAAGTAGTCGCGCTCGAGCATGTCGGCGCTGCGCCAGCGGGCGATGGAGGTGAGCGTGGCGCTGGACTGGACGGGGGCCACGCCGTTGTTGACGCGCGCCCCGTTCATCAGTTGCCACAGCGTCGCCTCGGCCGAGGACTGGCTCCAGCCGCTCGCGACCGATGGCGCCGAGGCGAGTACGGCTGCACCGAGCAGGCTGCCGATGCCGAGCGCCAGCGCGCGCGCGACCACGCGAGGCGGACGGCGCGTCGAACGAGCGGACATGAGA
>JADLBB010000104.1 GCA_020848055.1 Chloroflexota bacterium
CCGATCAGGCCGATCGGGACCGCCAGACCGGCGAGCGCCAGGATCCGCGGGCTGGCGATGAAGTCGCCGAGCGACTCGGCGCCGGTCACGCTGCGATGCGCCTTGTCATGCCCGATGCTCACGCGCGCCTCCTGATCAGCCGGTCGAGCCCCTCGGCCAGGGCGCGCGCCTCGCCGCGCAGCTCCTCGAGGTGCGCGACTGACAGCTCGCGCAACGCCTCCTCGCCATCGGCGGTGAGACTGACGATGATCTGTCGCCGATCCTCCGCGCCGCGCTCGGTCGTGACCAGGCCACGCCCCTCGACGCGTCGGACCAGCTCGTCGGTCGAGTTGGGCTTGAGCTGGAGGCGCTCGGCGAGGTCGCCGATGCTCGCGCGACGATCATCGGGCATGCCCTTGACCGCCAGCAGCAGCTGGTGGTGCTGCGGCTCCAGGCCGGCATCGCGAGCCGCCGCCTCGCTGAAGCGCAGGAAGCGTCGGATGCGGTAGCGCAGCTCGGCGAGGGCGCGGTATTCGGATCGGTTCAGGTCGCGCGTGGAGGTCATCCGTAAATATCGTAACACGACATAAGACCCCCGCAGCACGTGTGCGACTTCAATTACCCGGACACGAGGTAATCTGCCGCCGTGACTGGCGCGCGCTTGCATCCAGAGCCACGTTTGTTGTGGCGGGCGATGCTGGTCACTCTGCTGCTCTGCGTGGCCGGGTGCAGCGGCCCGGCCGCCACGGACCTTCCATCACCCACGCCGAAGGAGGTGGTGATCGGCGGTGTGCGGCCGACGATCACCCGCCAGGACCTGATTGCGGCCCGTGCCGGCGTGCCCGGTGGGCTCATGGAGCCGTGTTGGTTGCCCGACGGCTTCGCGTTGGTGCACGTTGCATACATCGCGCCGGAACGAACGACCGACCTGTATTACACCGGCAACGAGAATTACCTCCACATCTGGCAGACGCACCGTGATCCAAGCGAGCTGGGGAGCGACGACCCAGTTGTCCAGGGGGACCCGTTGCCCCTGGCTGGGGACATCGAATGGCGAGCCCGGTCGTTGGCGCCACTCGGACGCTCTGGCGTGGCGGAGTACAGTGCGCGGCTGCCCGACGGTCGGACGGTGAGCATCGACAGCAATCTCGGACGTGCGGACGTGGAGCGCATCCTCGAGTCCGTGTGCGTCCGCGCCTGACCGCGAAGCCGGCGTTGGGTGGTCATCGCTGCAGACCGCCCAGTAGCGGTCATCGGCGAGGCGGAACAGGCGCTCTCCAACCGAGGTTCTGCTAGACTGGCGCTTCCCGAACCGAGCGCGCTGGGATCGCCGCGCCGCGCCGCGGATCTGCCGCGAGCCGCCGCCCAGCAGGTCCACCAGGAAGAGAGTGCATTGAAGATCGCCGTCCCACGCGAGTCCGCCGAGGGCGAGACGCGCGTTGCCCTCACGCCCCAGATCGCCGGCCAGCTGGTCGCCGATGGGCACGAGGTGCTCGTCCAGTCCGGCGCCGGCGTGGCATCGTCCAACACCGACGAGGCCTACCGCGAGGCCGGAGCCACCGTCGTCCCCGATGCGGCCACCGGGTACAGCCAGGCCGACATGGTCCTGCGCGTCGGCAAGCCCTCCGACGAGGAGGTCGAGATGCTGCGCGACGGCACGATCCTGATCGGCACGCTCGGAACGCTTGCGCATCCCGACCTCGCGGCCAGGCTCGCCAAGCGTGGCGTGACCGCCATCAGCATGGACGCCATCCCGCGCATCACCCGCGCGCAGTCGATGGACACGCTCTCGAGCCAGGCCACGGTCGGCGGATACAAGGCGGTCCTCATCGCCGCCGAGCGCCTGCCGAAGTTCTTCCCGCTGCTGACCACCGCCGCGGGCACCATCCGACCGGCTCGGGGCATCGTCATGGGCGCCGGCGTGGCGGGCCTGATGGCCATCGGCACCGCCAAGCGCCTGGGCGCCGTGGTCGAGGCCACCGACGTGCGCCCGGTCGTCAAGGAGCAGGTCCAATCGCTGGGCGGCACGTTCATCGAGGTCGAGATGACCCCCGAGGAGAAGGCCGCGGCCGAGACGGCCGGCGGCTACGCGACCGAGATGAGCGACGACTACAAGCGCCGCCAGGCGGCCCTCATCGCCGAGCGCGTCAAGGACGCCGACTTCATCATCACCACCGCGCTCATCCCCGGTCGCCCGGCCCCGCGCCTCGTCACCGACGAGATGGTGGCCTCCATGAAGCCCGGCAGCGTCATCGTCGACATGGCTGCCGAGATGGGCGGCAACGTCGAGGGGACGGAGGCCGGCAAGGAGGTCGTGCGCCACGGCGTGACGATCATCGGCATCACGAATCTGCCGGCCACCATGCCGGGCAGCGCGACCCAGATGTACGCCAAGAACCTGCAGACCCTCATCAAGCACCTCGTGGGCGACGGCACAACGGCCACGATCGACTTCGACGACGAGATCACCAAGGGCGCGACCATCACCCACGGCGGCAAGGTCGTTCATGAGGCGACCGCCAAGGCGCTCGGCATCGAGCCGCCCGCCGCCCCCGCCCCGGCCGCAGCCGCACCTGCCCAGCCAAGCACCGATGCGGACGCTACCGCATCGGCCGAATCAAAGGACGCCTGAACCGATGGAGCTCTCCGCCTTCGAGCTGCTGTCGGCGCTCTTCATCCTCGTCCTCGCCGCCTTCGTCGGCTACGAGGTCGTGTCGAAGGTGCCGACCATGCTGCACACGCCGCTCATGAGCGGCGCCAACGCCGTCCACGGCGTCATCGTGGTGGGGGCGATGCTCGTCGCCGCCACGGCCGATACGCCGATCGCCATCGGCCTGGCATTGCTGGCCGTCATCCTGGGCACGATCAACGTGGTCGGTGGCTTCACCGTGACCGATCGCATGCTCGAGATGTTCAAGCGCCGGCCGGGGGACCGCGGCTGATGACCACGCTCGAGATCCTGACCATGCTGGTCTGGCTGGCGGCCAGCGTCACGTTCATCATCGCTCTGAAGTTCCTGGCCAGCCCGAAGACGGCCCGCACCGGCAACCTGCTCGGCGCGGCCGGCATGGCCCTGATCGTGTTGTGGACGTTCTTCACCCACGACGCGACCGATCCCACCGCCACGCCGGGCATGTTCGGCAACTGGTGGATCATCGTGGTCGGCGGGGTCGTCGGCGGCGCCATCGGCTGGTTCGCCGCCAAGCGTGTGGCCATGACCGCCATGCCGCAGATGGTCGCCATCTTCAACGGCGCCGGTGGCGGCGCGGCCGCCCTGGTGGCGGTCGTCGAATTCCTGCGCGACACCGAGACCAATCCGGGCGAGTTGCTGCCGTTGGCGTTCATCGTGGCCACGCTGCTCGGCGCGATCATCGGCTCGGTCAGCCTCACCGGCTCGATCGTGGCGTGGGGCAAGCTGCAGGGCTTCGTCGCCTCGCGGCCGGTGTCGTACCCGGGATCGCAGATCGTGTCCGGCATCCTGGTCGTGGCGCTCATCGCGCTGGGCGTGTACGTCGCAGCCATCGAGCCCAGCGTCCCGCTGTTCCTGCTGTTCGTCGTCCTGGCGTTGGTCCTGGGCGTGCAGCTGACCATGCCGATCGGCGGCGCCGACATGCCGGTCGTCATCAGCCTGCTCAACAGCTACACCGGCATCGCGGTCGCCGCGACCGGCTTCGTGCTGTCCAACTACGCGCTGCTCATCGCCGGCACGCTGGTCGGCGCCTCGGGCGCCATCCTGACCCAGCTCATGTGCCGCGCCATGAACCGATCGCTGTTCAACGTCCTGTTCGCCGGCTTCGGCACCGGTGGCGGCGAGATGGCGGCTGGCGCCGCCGGCGAGGAGCAGTTGCGCGAGATCAGCGCCGACGATGCCGCGGTGCTGATGGCGTACGGCAAGCGGGTCGTGATCGTTCCCGGCTACGGCATGGCCGTGGCCCAGGCGCAGGGCCCGGTGCGCGAGCTGATGGACCTGCTGCTGTCGAAGGGCGTCGACGTCCAGTTCGCCATCCACCCGGTCGCCGGTCGCATGCCCGGGCACATGAACGTGCTGCTGGCCGAGGCCAACGTGCCGTACGACCGCCTCAAGGAGATGGACGAGATCAACGACGACTTCGCCGATACCGACGTCGCGCTCGTCATCGGCGCCAACGACGTCGTCAATCCCCTCGCCCGCGAGGAGGGTTCGCCGATCAGCGGCATGCCGATCCTGAACGTCGACCAGGCGCAGAACGTCATCGTGCTCAAGCGCGGGCGAGGCACCGGCTTTGCCGGCATCCCGAACCCGCTGTTCAGTAACGAGCGCACCAAGATGCTGTTCGGCGACGCGAAGCCCTCGGTCGAGCAACTGGTGGCGGGCGTCAAGCAGGCCTGACGGTCTCGGGGGGCGCGGCCACGGCGCTCCCACCCGGCCGCGCGTGCGACCGATCGGGGCTCCTTCGCGGATTCGTGCCTCCCGGGCACATGATCGCTATCGGCGCGGTCTCGCATGCCGCCGGGGCACCTATTGGCCAGGCAGGGCGCCCGGGAGTGCCGGCCTTCGCGCCGATGTGTCGCCCTGGCAAGAATCGGCCAACACCACGCACCTTCGTATGCGGCCCCCGCACAAGTCCGACATTCCGCGCACCTGCTTCGCCGATGCGTGCCACCCGGGCACATTAGGCCGCCTCTCTGCCTTCGGTCGGCGGCTCAATCATGGACGTCGGCAGTGTGATGTTCATAGCAATCCCCGGTGCTCCTGGGCGCAGCTTCACGTTCCGCCTTCCGCGACTGACGCATTGTGTGCCGCCGGGGCACGCATCGGTCAGGCAGGCGCTCGTGATGCGTCGCCGATGGCGCCGGTGTGCCGCCGGGGCACGCATCGGGCAGGCGCCCTGGATCGATGTGCGGCAGGCGCAAGAATTCGCCGGCGCCAGCCCTCCGCTTCGCCGATGCGTGCCACCCGGGCAAGTCGCGGCCGGCGCCAGCCCACTGCTTCGCCGATGCGTGCCACCCGGGCAAGTCGCGGCCGGCGCGAGCCCTCTGCTTCGCCGATGCGTGCCACCCGGGCAACGCGTGCCACCCCATGCGCCATCACCGGGGCTATGCGCCGGCCGGGTATGATCGGGCCCTACGCCAACCGCATCGGAGTCAGCACATTGGCCGACCAATCACTCACCGGCGCATTGAACGAGCTCCTGGCAGCACAGGCCGGCCACATCGGCCGGCGCGTCGACGCCGACGAGGCGAGCACGCAGGCTGGCCTTCAGGCGGCGATCCCCGCCCTGCTGGCGGCACTCAGCGGCGAGGCGCAGAAGGGCACCGGCCTGCGGCAGGCGATTGAGCGCGATCACGATGGCTCGATCCTCGACCAACTGGACGACTACCTCGGCGGCAACGCGTCCGGCCTCAGCCCGCGCACGGCAAACGGGGCGGGCATCCTCGATCACGTGCTGGGCGACCGCCAGGAGGAGTTCGCGCAGGCCCTGAGCGCCAAGAGCGGCATGAGCCTCGGCAGCATCATGCAGCTGTTGCCGATGCTGGCGCCCATCGTGCTCGGCATGCTCGGCCGCAAGTCCTCCGGCGGCAGCGGCGGGTTCAGCCTGGACGACCTCGGCAGCATCCTGGGTGGCGAGACGGAGTCGGCGCACGCCAACAACCCCGACATCGGTGACATCCTCGACAGCTTCAGCAAGGGCCCGGCATCCACGACCGCCGGCGGGCAGCAGGACTCGTCGGCCGGCGGGCTTGGTGGCCTGCTGGACTCGATCCTCGGCCACAAGGGCTGACCGAGGGACGACGACCCACGCTGGTGCCGGCCGAGCGCTGGGTCTGCCTGGACGTCGGCGAGACCCTTATCGACGAGACCCGCATCTGGTCGGCCTGGGCCGACGAGTTGAGGATCCCACGGCTGTCATTCATGGCCGGGTTCGGCATTGCCGCCGCACGGGGCGGGGACCACCACCAGGTGTTCGGCCTGTTCGGAATCGATGATGAGCCGCTGCGAGCCACATCGGTGGAGGCTGCGTACGGTGGATTCCAGCCGGCCGACCTGTATCCCGATGTCACGCGCGCCATCGAACGGCTGCGTGCGAACGGCCACCGCGTTTCGATCATCGCCAACCAGCCGGCCATCCGGACGGCGCAGTTGCGGGCCATCGGCGTGGACGCGGATGTGATCGCCATGAGCGAGGAGATCGGTGCCTCCAAGCCGAACCCGAAGTTCTTCGCGGCGGCCCTGGAACTGATGGGCTCGCCACCGCCCGGATCGGTCGCCTACGTTGGCGATCGGGTGGACAACGACGTCCTGCCGTCCATCGCCGCGGGCTTGCGCGCGGTCTGGATCAGGCGCGGGCCGTACGGGCTGTTCGGCGCCCTGCCTGACGGCGTGCGTCCGGCGCTCACGATCTACTCGCTCGACGAACTGGTCGAACGAATCGACGAGGCCTGGGAGGACTAGCCCGAACGCCTGGTCTCCAGGATCGCCGCCACCTCGCGGTCGCTGACGCCGAAGCGACGCAGCGCGTGGCGGATCAACTCGTTGCCCAGTTCGCGCTCGGCCACCACGACGCGGGTCGCGCCCAGCCGTCGCAGCTCGGCCGCCTCGGCCTCCGAGTTGGCGCGCGCCACGACCTCCAGTCGCGGATTGCGCGACAGCGCGTGGGTGATCGCCTGCTGGCCGGCCAGAGCGTCCTGCATGGTCACCACCAGGGCGTGTGCGTTGGCGATCCCGGCGCGATCCAGCACCGAGGGAACGCCGGCCTCGCCGTACAGGATCGGGGCGCCGGCCTCCCGTGCCTCCCGGGCGATGTGATAGTCCGACTCGACCGCCAGCCATCCGAAGCCGCGCGAGTCGAGGACCCTGGCCACCGATCGACCAGAGCGCCCATAGCCGAGGATCACCGCGTGGCGGCGAAGCGGACCGGGGTCCTCGCCGGCCATCTCGGGCGGACCGTCCCGTTCGTCCAACCGGTCGCCAAGCCAGCGCGCCGCGCCCAGCAGCGGTCCGGCGGTCACGATCGACAGCACCACCGCCCCCATCGCCAGGCTGAACGTCTCGGGCGCCACGACCCCCAGCGCCAGGCCGGTCGAGGCCAGCACGAAGCTGAACTCGCCGCTCTGGCCGATCAGGGCTCCTGCGCGCACCGCGGAACCCGGCGCCTGACCGCTGGCGCGGGCCAGCAGGGCGATGGGGACGGCCTTGCCCAGCGTGATGATGAGCAGCAGGATCACGGCGATGGGCACCGCGGCGATGACGGTGGCTGGCTGCAGCAGGATGCCGATCGACACGAAGAAGAACGTGGCGAACAGCTCGCGCAGCGGGACGATCTCGCCCAGCACGCTGGCGGTCAGGTCTGAGTCGGCCAGCGCCAGGCCGGCCACGAAGGCCCCGAGCGCCACGCTCACCCCGAGCATGCTGGCGGTCATGGCCAGGCCGATGGCCACCACGGCCACCGCGATGACGAACAGCTCTCGCGATCGCAGGCGGGCGATGACGGCCAGCATGCGCGGGAGCACCCGCGATCCGGCCACCACCACCAGTGCCGCGAACCCGATCGCCACCCCGGCATCGAGCAGGATCCCGGCGACGGACCTGGAGCCCTGTGAGCCGAGCGCGGACAGGACGACGACGAGCACGATGGTGACCAGGTCCTGGATGATCGACACGCCGAGGGCCGTCCGCCCATACGTCGTGGTACCCAGTACCTCCTCTCCGGCGACCTTGACCAGCACGACCGTCGAGCACACCGCCATCGCCCCGCCGATGAACAGCGCCTCCATCAACGGCCACCCGATGATCAGTCCCGCGCCCGTCCCGATCAGCATGGTGATGGCGACCTGGACCGGCACCGCCACCAGGATGCGCAGGCCGGCCTGTCGCAGCTCGCCCAGGCTGAACTGGAGGCCGATGCTGAACATCAGCAGCGCCACGCCGATGTCGGCCAGGGCCAGGACCTCTTCACGGCGGGCGATGAACCCGGGCGTCGCTGGCCCGACCACGAGGCCCGCCGCGATGTAGCCGAGCATCGGCGGCATGCGGAGTCGATGGGCGACGGATCCGAGGACCAGCGCGGCCGCCAGGGCCAGCACCAGCGTCAGGGACAGGTCGCTCATCGGTGGCCGCCCGGCATTGGTGAATGATAGCGGCCGAAGTCAGAAGCCCCTCCCCGGCGGACCGGGGAGGGGCTCATGGGTTGCATGGGCGGCCTGCGGCCTACTCGCCGCCAGGCGTGACCTCGACGGTGCCCCGGGTGAATCCGTCACCGGTGGCGTTGTCCAGGCCCTCGAGCGCCGCCTGGGCGAGGTCGGTGCGGTACGCATCGGCCGGTGGCGCCTCGGTGATGATCTTGCCCTGCAGGCTGATGTCCACCGTCTGCTGCCACAGGGCGGCATCCATGATGCCGATCCCGTTCGGGGACGGCCAGATGAGCGGGTTGATCTCGTTCATCATCCACGCCTGGTGGCCGGCGCCGAGCGTCGAGCCGGCGTTGGTCGTGTACGTCACGCAATCGTCGGGATGATCACGGCAGTAGATCCAACCCTTGAAGCTCGCCCGCAGGAAGCGGGTCGCGACGTCCTCGTTGCCGGCCTGGGCCAGCCAGCCCGCGCGAGCGAAGATCGCGTCCTGCAGCATGGCCGTCCCGACCTCGTTGTAGTCGATGATGTTCATGTCGCTCGGCTGGTACAGCGCGCCGGTGTCGGGATTCTCGGTCTCGAGCACCTGGGCGTACTCGTTGTAGATCATCGCCTCGGCGACGTCGATGTCGCGTGACAGGAATAGCAGCATGTCGAACGGCTGGATGACCTTGGTGAAGTCCACGTCGGGCTCCAGGCCCACGGCGCGGGCAGCGGCCATCACCTCGAACTCGTTGCCGAAGTCCCACACCCCCACGCGCTTGCCGGCGAAGTCGGCCGGCTCGGTGATGCCGGAGTCGGCCCACGTGACCGACAGCGTGCCCGAGCGCTGGAAGATCTGCGCGATGTCCACCAGGTCGGAGCCCGACTTGCGGGCCTCGAGCACCTTGGGGACCCAGCTGATGGTGAACTCGGGCCCGTCCTCGGCCGATCCCACCTGCTGCGGGATCACATCCGGCCCGCCGTCGATGATGGTGACGTCCAGGCCCTCGTCGGTGTAGTAGCCCTGCTCGTCGGCGGCGAAGTAGCCGGCGAACTGGGCCTGGGGCGCCCACTGCAACTGCAGGCGGACGGCCGTCGGCGCGGCCGCGCTAGGCGCGGTGCTGGCGGTGTTGGTCCCGCAGGCGGCCAGCACCAGTGCCGTGCTCGCCGCGAGGCCCAACCAGATCGGTGATCGTTTCATGCCCTCGTTCCCTCGCTGCTGTGGTGCCCATTGGATCGCCCCCCGGAATGGCGATTGGCGGATTCTAGGGCCTTCGCTGCGGCCCGTGTCGGGTTTGCAGCAGGCTCATGCGACCTCCCCCCGCAACGACGCGTGCCACGGGATCAGGAGGCGCTCGAGCGCCGTCACGGCCAGGTACAGCATGATGCCGGCTCCGGCCCCCAGGATGATCGCGGCCCACGTCACGTCGAAGCGCAGGGCCGACGCCGACTGCACCACCACGCGGCCGATGACCGTGGACGAACCGCCGAAGTACTCGCCCACGATGGCCCCGATGAGGCTCAGCGTGGTTGCCAGCTTGAGCGCGGTCAGGAAGTAGGGCAGCGCGTTGGGGATCCGGACCCTGCGCAGGATCTCCCATTCCGACGCGGCGTACGAGCGCATCAGCTCTATGGCCGACGGCTCGACCTGCATCAGGCCGCGGGTGACGTTGATCATGACCGGGAAGAAGACGAGCAGGGCGGCCAGCATCATCTTGCTCAACGGGTTGGTCACCCCGAACCAGGCGTTGAAGATGGGCGCGATGGCGATGATGGGGATGGCGTTGGCGGCGATGGCGAACGGCAGCGCCGCGTCCCGCATGGTCGCCCAGCGCGCGATGGCGAACGCGACCGCCACCCCGACCACCGTCCCGATGACGAGGCCGCCGAGCGCCTCGAACAGCGTGGTGCGAGCCGACTCCGACAACGACCAGCGGGCGCCGTCCCAGTTCTCGCCCAGGGCGGCCACGATCGCCGAGGGCGGTGGCAGGATGAACGCCCGGATGGCCAGCGCACGGACGATGACCTCCCATGCCACGATGACGGCCACGAACACGACGATCGCCGGCGCCGTCTCGCGCAGGGTTCGCGCCAGGCGCTGGGCAGCGCCCGGCGGGCGCGTGACCGGGGTGCCGAGGGGAGTCGCGGCAGCGGTCATCCGATCCCTCCCTCGGCGGCCAGGCGCTCAGGCGACGGGCCGTCCACGCCGTCGGTCGCGTCGGATCCGCCACCACCGCCGCGCAGTGCCTCGCGCACCTCGGTGACGAGGCGGAAGTAGGTCGGATCCTCGCGGGTCTCGTCGTTGCGCGGGTGGGCGAGGGGCACCTCCACCAGGCGGGTGATGCGACCCGGTCGGGCGCTCATGACCACCACGCGCGTGGAGAGGAATACCGCCTCGGGGATCGAGTGCGTCACGAACACGATGGTCGTGCCCGTCTGGCGCCAGATCCGCAACACCTCGGAGTTCATCCGCTCGCGGGTCATCTCGTCGAGCGCGCCGAATGGCTCGTCCATGAGCAGGATCGCTGGCTCCAGGGCCAGCGCGCGGGCGATGGCCACGCGCTGCTGCATGCCTCCTGACAGTTGGTACGGGTGGTGCCGCGCGAATTCGCCCAGCTCGACCAGCTCGAGCATGGCCCGCGCGCGGCGCTCGCGATCCGGGCGGCCCATCCCCATCAGCTCCAGCGGCAGCTTGACGTTGTCTTCCACCGTGCGCCACTCGAACAGGACCGGCGCCTGGAACACGATCCCGTACTCCCGGCCCAGGCGCGCCGCGTGTGCCGCCTTGCCATTGACCTCCACCGTGCCGGCCGACGGCGCGATCAGGTCGCCGATAAGGCGTAGCAGCGTGCTCTTGCCGCAGCCGGAGGGACCGATGAGCGACACGAATTCGCCACGCCCGATGTCGAGGTCGATGCCGGCCAGGGCCACCGTCCCGCCGCCGCCGGCCTCGAAGCGCTTCTCGACGCTGGCGATGCGGACCACCGCCGGCGCGCCGGCCTCGCCGGTCATGCGGCCTCCGTCCGGAGCCCGCGGCTGCGCAGCGTGACGACCTCGGCGACCCTCACGATTCCGAAGAACGCGATGCCGATGACGGCTGACGCCAGGATCGCTGCCCACAGCTTCTCGGGCCCGGTGATGTACTGGGTGTTGAAGTTGACGATCGCGCGGCCCAGGCCGTCGGGAATGCCGCCCGGGCCCTCGCCGACGATTGCCCCCACGACGCTGGCGGTGGCCGCGATCTTGAGCGCGGTGAACAGGTACGGCAGCGATGCCGGCATGCGCAGCTTCCAGAAGACGCTCCAGCGGCCCGCGGCGTACGAGCGCATGAGCTCCAGTGCCCTCGGATCGGGAGAGCGGAGCCCGCGGATCATGGCGATCGTGACTGGGAAGAAGGTCAGGTAGGTCGCGATGATCACAACGCTGGTCACGTTCGGTCCGAAGGCGAAGACGATCATCGGGGCCAGCGCCACGATCGGGATCGTCTGGCTGGCGATGACGTACGGCACGAACGCGCGCTCGGCCAGGCGCGAGTGCACGAAGAGGGCGGCCAGCGCGATGCCGATCACCGCTCCGGCGACGAAGCCGATGGCCGCCTCGCGCCAGGTGTAGAAGGCCGCGCCCATCAGGAATGCGGCAAGGCTCTGCTCCGTCCCGCGCTGGACCGGATCGGCCAGTGCCCGCCAGATGTCCCAGACGTGCGGCAGCATCAGGTTCGACGCGAACCAGATGTTGAGCGGCGGGTCCCAGACCACTTTGCCATCTGAGCGCCATGGATCGCCACCGAGCAACTTGACGCCCTCCCAGGCGATCAGCAGCAGCGCCAGGAACGCGAGGAATATACCGATGCGGCCCAGCGCGCTGCGCTCAGCCGAGGGCGGCATCGGTGATCTCGAGCGCGCGATCGATGATCTCGAAGCCGGAGGCCATCTCCTCCTCGGTGATTGTCAGCGGGGGATTGGTGAAGAAGTAGTTCCAGCGCACCAGCGTGTAGAGGCCCTCGTCGCGGAAGCGGCGGCCGAGTGCCGCCATCTCGTCGGAGGTGCCGTTGAACGGGGCCATCGGCTCCATCGTGTCTCGGTTGCGAACCAGCTCGATGATCCCGAACAGCCCGATGTTGCGCGTCGCCCCCACGCTCGGGTGTCGCGCTGCGAGGTCGGCGTGGTGCTGGCGCATGACCTCGCCCATCTTCGCAGCCCTCTCGATCAGGCCCTCCTCCTCGTAAACCGCGATCGTCGCCAATGCCGTGGCGCATCCGAGTGGGTGCGAGTTGTAGGTCAGGCCCCCGTAGAAGACGTTGTTCTCGAAGTGCTCGGCGTACTTGCGCCGCATGCCGAGCGCGCCGAGCTGGACGTAGGCGCTGGTCAGGCCCTTGGCCATGGTCATCAGGTCGGGCACCACGTCCCAGTGGTCGATCGCGAACCAGCGCCCGGTGCGGCCGAAGCCGGCCATCACCTCGTCGGCGATCATGAGGATGCCGTAGCGGTCACAGATCTCGCGCACGCCCTGCAGGTAGCCGTCCGGCGGCACCAGGATGCCGTTGGTGCCGGTGACCGTCTCCAGGATGAAGCCAGCGATCGTGTTCGGGCCCTCGAGCTGGATCGTCTCCTCGATGTTGGCGAGGGCCTCCTCGGCGGTGTCCCAGCCGCGCGCGATGCCGTGGTAGGGGTCCATGACCCGCACGATGCCGGGGATGCCGGGTTCGGCCGGCCACCGGCGAGGGTCGCCGGTGAGCGAGATCGCTCCCGCCGTGCCACCGTGATAGGAGCGGTAACGCGCCATGATCTTGTGGCGGCCGGTGACGAATCGGGCCATCTTGATGGCGTTCTCGTTGGCCTCCGCACCGCCGTTGGTGAAGAAGAAGGTGTCGATGTCGCC
>JADLBB010000105.1 GCA_020848055.1 Chloroflexota bacterium
GGTGGGGTAACCTGCTGCACAACCAGACCGCGCTGCGCCTCAAGCTGCGGCTGTTCACGCGGCCCAACACGATTGTCGCCGACGTCCCCTACCACGCCCCGGATCGCACGCCGAGCTGAGCCGGCGCCTGCGCGGGGCGGTGCGCGGGGCGGATGCGTGGGGCGTGTGCGCGGGGCGGTTGCGCGGGGCGGTGCGCGCATGTGCCCCACCGGCACGCATCGGCGAAGTTGAGGCCGTGATGAGGCCGTGATGAGGCCGTGACCGCCGCCTCGTTGGCATGGCTGTGCCACCGCAGCACAGGACGGCCAAGATGACGCGCCAGCGGCCCCGGAGAGCGTTCCTGCGTGGCCGATGCGTGCCCACCCGGCACATCGGCGCAGGCAGGCGGGTTTCACCCGTCCAGGCGCCGAAGCGCTTGACACGGCGCGGTATGGTGACGCTCCGCCGCTGCGTGCCCTCGCGCGACGGATCGCATGTGCCCACGTCAAGCCAACGACCAGGGGAGGCAGGTAGCTTCGATGGGTGCGCAACCAGGGGCGGGCGCGAGCGTTGCCCCGCGCCGCAATACCGCGAACGGCCAACCAGGCAACGGCAAGGCATCCAACGGCCACGCCAACGCGCGCGAGTTGTGGCCGCTGGGCGTGGTGGACGCGCCGGAGGCCGGCGGGTGGGTCGTTGTCAACATGGCGACGCTGCGCGTCGTGGAGCCCGGCTACGTCTGGCCCGACCGCGCGCACGCCGAACGATGGGCCCGTGCCGAGCTGGATCGCGAACGGCGGGATGAGGCGGACTATCGGCGCCGCCAGGATGAGCCGGTCGAACGAGGCCTGGCCCGATCCTGGGCCGCCAACCACCGCGACGCCTGACCCACCAACTTCGGGGACCGACCTCCACGGCACGGCGTCCACCGGCCGATATTGAGCGAACGTTGAGCGGCTGAGGCGTCCTTCCACGTTCCCGCGGGCATCACCGGCGTGCGACGCTAGGGCCCGATGCTGACCGTCCATGCGCTGGTCGCCACCGTCACGTGAGCGAAGCGACCGGCGGCAAGCCGAATACAGGTGGTTCGCGGCGTGCGGATCGGCTGCTCGAGGTGCGAGAAGAGCGCCGCGGTAGCCGGCCCGGCGATACCTACATTCGGATCGTCCGCCCGTACGAGGAGCTGTTCGAACGCGGCGACGACGGCGAGCTGATCGCCACCGAGCGCACCGTTCTCGATCGGCCCGGCTGGACGCGCGCGCTGCGCGCGTTTCGCACATTCCTGATCGGTCGGCCGATCAGCAGCCAGCACGAAGGGCATGAGCGCCTGACCAAGATCAAGGCGCTCGCCATCCTCAGCAGTGACAACGTCAGTTCCTCCGCCTACGCGACCGAGGAGATGATGCGGATCCTGGTGCTGGCCGGGATCGGCGCCATCAGCCTGACGATGCCGCTGACGATCGTCATCTGCGCCGTCCTGGCCATCGTGGCCACCAGTTACTGGCAGACGATCAAGGCGTACCCGGACGGTGCCAGCAGTTACCTGGTGGCGAGCGACAACCTCGGATACCGGGCCGGCCTCGTCGCCGGCAGTGCCCTGCTCATCGACTACACGCTGACGGTGGCCGTGTCGATCTCGGCGGCGGTCGCTGCCATCACCTCGGTCGTACCGGAGATGTTCGCCTGGCGCGTCGCGATCGCGGTGTCGATCGTCCTCGTGCTCATGATGGGCAACCTGCGTGGTATCCGCGAGTCGGGAACCATCTTCATGGCGCCGACGTACCTCTACATCGTGACAGTGCTGGTCATGGTCGGGATCGGGTTGGCGCGGCTGGCGACCGGGACCATGCCCGAATACATCCCCCCGCCCGAATGGCTGGCCGCCGAGCAGGGTGGCCAAGCGCTCGGATTGCTGCTCATCCTTCGTGCCTTCAGTTCCGGGGCCGCGGGGTTGACCGGCGTCGAGGCCGTCAGCGATGGCGTCCCCGCCTTCAAGCCGCCCGAGTGGCGCAACGCCCGGATCACGCTCGTGTGGGCCGCGGCCATCTTCGCGTCCCTGTTCCTCGGGATCAGTCTCCTCGCGAGCCAGCTGGGCATCGTGCCAGACCCCAACGAAGAGCAGACCGTCCTGTCTCAGGTCGCTCGCGTGGTCGTCGGAGATGGTCCGTACTTCGTGACGATCCAGGTCGCAACCGTCCTGGTACTCGCACTTGCGGCCAACACGGCCTTCGCCGACTTCCCACGGCTGTCGTCGTTCCTGGCGCGCGATGGCTTCATGCCGCGCCAGTTTGCGTACCGCGGCGAACGGCTCGCATTCACGACCGGCATCATCGCGCTGTGCGGCTTTGCCGCCCTGCTGCTCGTCGTGTTCGAGGCCAGCGTGACGTCACTAATCCCTCTGTACACGCTCGGCGTCTTCCTCGCGTTCACCCTGTCGCAGGCGAGCATGGTCGTACGTTGGTGGCGACGGCGCGAGCATGGATGGCAGCGGGGACTCGCCATCAACGGCCTTGGTGCCGTCACGACCGGAGTCATCGCCCTCATCGTGGTCGAGAGCAAGTTCGTTGCCGGCGCCTGGATGGTCGTGATCGCCATCCCGCTGCTGGTGATGCTCATGCTGGCGATCCGGCGTCATTATCGGAACGTCGAGCACGGCCTCGCGCTCGAGCGGATTCCGCCCGGCGGGCGGGTCGATGAACGGCCGATCGTCATCGTCCCGATCGCCCGGCTGGATGAGCCGGCGCGGCGCGCGCTCGCTTTCGCCAACTCGGTTTCGACCGATGCCATCGCCGTCCACGTCACGAACGACGCCGACACGGCCGACGGCCTGCGCGACGCGTGGCCGGAATGGGCCGGCGAGGCCGAGCTCGTGGTCATCGAGTCGCCGTACCGTGCCCTCATCGGGCCGTTGCTCGCCTACCTCGATGTCATCGGCCGTCGAGAGCCCAATCGCACCGTCCTCGTCGTCCTGTCCGAGTTCGTGCCGCGGCACTGGTGGGAGAACCTGCTGCACAACCAGACGGCCCTACGTCTCAAGCTTCGGCTGTTCGGCCGGCCGAACACGATCGTGGCGGACGTGCCGTATCGGATCAGGGCTTGATCCAGACGCTCAAGGACGAGGGCTGCGAGGGCTCCGGTCCATACAATCGAATTCGGACCATGGAGCCCATCATCCCTCGCCCCTCGCGATTGCCATCCGCCAGCGCACGATACGGCGGCGCGCTGGTCGTGTGCGCCGTGGCCACCGCGGTGATCCTGGTTCTGCCACGCGCGCTGTGGCTGACGAGCGGCGCCCTGGTCTACCTGCTCGCCGTGCTCGCCGTGGCGGCCTTGTGGGATCGCGGGCCCGCCATCCTGGCATCGGTCGTGTCGTTCGTGGCCCTGGACTTCATGTTCATCGAACCGCGCTTCACGTTGAGCATCTCGTCGGCCGATGAGTGGGTCGCGCTGGTCGCCTACCTCGTTGTCGCCGTCGTCACGTCGCAACTGGCCGCTGGCCAGCGGGAGCGCTACCTCGATGCCGAGGCGCGAGAGCGCGAGGCGCGCCTGCTCCACGACCTGACCGACCTGCTTGGAGCCACGCCGTTCTCAACGGCACTCAGCGGTGCGTGCGACCGACTGCGAGCGGAACTGGATGCGGAGGCCGTGGTCATCGTGGTCGACGTCGACGAGGTCCGCACCCGAGCGGCCGCGGGGCACCCCGGCGCCATCGACGCCACCGCTGCGCTGACCGGTCCACAGACGGTCCTGGGCGAGGGGCGGACGGCCACGGCCGAACGGTCCGGCCGTGCGGGACGCTGGCTTCGGGTTGCCCCCGCGTACCGGCCGGCCGGCGCGATGCCGAGGCTCCAGTTGGCGCGCGTGGCGATCCGCCGTGGCAACGACGAGCTCGGCAGCATCCGGATCGGCTGGTCCATGCAGCGGCGGGCCGGTGCCCGCGAGGCTCGGCTTCTCGACACGGTCGCCGGCCAGCTGGCCGCCGCCATCGAGCGCGAGCGGCTCCGTGCCCAGGCCACCGAAACCGAGGCGCTGCGTCGTGCCAGCGAGCTGAAGAGCGTCCTGCTCGACGCGGTGTCACACGATCTGCGGACGCCGTTATCGGCCATCCTGGCATCCGCCGACAGCCTGCTTCAGGAGGACGTCGCCTGGAGCGCGGACGATCGAGGCGACTTCCTCGTGACCATCGAACAGGAGGCGACGCGCCTGAACCGGATCGTGGGCAACCTGCTCGACCTGGGACGCATCCAGGGCGGCGTGCTCGTGCCGGCTCGCCAGTGGCATGACCCGGCACTCGTCGTGCGCGAGGCCCTCCATCGACTCGCCGACGCCGCATCGGAGCACGACGTCGTGCTGGATGCGCCAGCCGAGATGGCACCGATCTTCATCGACCCGGTTGAACTGGACCAGGTGATCGCCAACCTGGTCGAGAACGCCATCAAGTACACGCCGCCCGCCGGGATGATCATCATCAGCGTCACGCGCGCCGATGACGAGCTGCGCATCACGATCGAGGACTCCGGACCGGGCATCCCGCGCACGGCTCTTCCTCACGTATTCGAGCCGTTCTACCGCGCGCCAGGCCCGCATGCGGGAAGCGGCAGCGGCCTGGGCCTGGCCGTGGCCGAAGGGTTGATCAGAGCGCACGGCGGTCGCATCTGGGCCGAAAACGGCGCGCGTGGCGGGGCCGCGTTCACGATCGCCCTTCCCGCCCCGGCGATCGAGGGCCCGGCCGAGCTGATCGAATGAGCCCAAGCGATGGTGCGCGGATCCTCGTCATCGAGGATGATCCTGCGGTTCGGCGCATCCTGGGCCGCAACCTGGGTTCACACGGCTACAGGGTCGAGACCGCCGGGACCGGCCGCGAGGGGCTCGACCGCGACCCCGGCTTTCATTCGGACCTGGTGCTGCTCGACCTCGGCCTGCCCGACATGAGCGGCATCGAGGTCATCGCCGAGTTGCGGGCTCGTACGAGCACGCCGATCATCGTGTTGTCGGTTCGCGAGACCGAGGCGGACAAGGTGGCGGCTCTGAACATCGGAGCCGATGACTACGTGACCAAGCCGTTTGGTATCGACGAGCTGTTGGCGCGCGTGCGCGTCGCGTTGCGTCGCGCCGCCCGGTCGACCACGACCGAGCCGATCTTCCGCAGCGGGCCCCTGACGATCGACCTGGCGCGCCGCCGAGTGGAGGTCGATGGTGTGGAGGTGCACCTGACACCGACCGAGTACGCGCTGCTGTCGGCCCTGGCGGCCGATGCCGGGTCGGTTCTGACCGAGCGAGCCCTGCTCCAGCGCGTCTGGGGCGCGGACTACGGGTCTGAGGACCACTACATCCACGTCTACATGGGTCGCCTGCGCAAGAAGATCGAGGCCGACCCGGCCAACCCGCGGCAGATCCGCACTGAGCCAGGGGTCGGCTATCGGCTGATGATGAACGAGGAACCTTGAGGCGACATTGATCGTTGCGCCCCGGACGTTGATGCGGCATTGAGGTCGATCGCGTCACACTCGATGGGTGGATCGTCACATCGCCGCCGGCACCGACCCGAAGGTGCCCGCCTCGGCCGCCGATGATCGCCTCAGCGCGGTACGGGCAGCAGCGGATCGAGTTCGAGGGAGGCCGTGTCACGCTGCACATCGTTCGGGCGCTCGTACAGGACGACCTGCCAGACGAGGCCCCGATGCTGCATGCGCCGGACGAACCCGGCGGCACCAATTCGAGCGTCGATCCGGGCCACCGGATGCACATGGAAGCGGAATGACTGCCTGAACAGGCGCAGGGCGACGTTGCCGATGACGGCGCCGGCGCGCATCCACCATCGGTCGACCGGATAAACCAGGCCGAGCATCCGGCGAGCGTGCGCGGTCGAGGCGTCGATCAACGCCTCCCAATCGGGATAGCAGCACACGACCCGGTCCAGCGTGACCACGTCCGCGGGGTCCAGCGTTGGTGCCAGGGCCACGAAGTCGCCGAAGCGGAACGTGGCGCGATCCGCCCAGCCGCGCGCCGTGATCTCGGCCTGGGCAGTGGCTAGGTAGGCGCGCGAGGCATCGACATCGGTCAGCGAGGCGGCCCCGGCCGCCAGGAGCTCCTGGCCGACGACGCCCACCCCGCCCCCGATGTCGAGCACCGTTGCACCCTCGACGCCGGCCCCTGTGATCGCCCCTACCAGGCGCCGGGTGTCGGCGCGCGGGCCATGGCGCCGGTAGGTCGACGCCTCGCGGCGCGCCATGCGGTCGTCGAAGATCGCGTCGTAATCGGTTCGGCAGCAGTCGGGTGGCACGACCGGTCCGTCAGTCCAGCGCCACCGGTTCGAGGACCGCGTCCCAGTGCGCCTCGACCAGCTCGAAGCGCCGTCGCTCCTCGGCCCTGTGACGAGCCTGGTCGGGGAACAGGCGCCGCGCGATCTCGGCATCGGAGTGCTCCTCGACCGCGGCCCAGTCGCGGTACGTGATCGTCACCAGGAACGTCCAGGCGGCCTCGCCGGCCCCGTGGAAGCGAGGTCGGTGAGCCTCGACCGCCAGCAGGCGGCCGGTGCGGACCTGCTCGGCCAGGACCGGGTAGTGGTTCCGTCGGAACAGGTCGATGAACTCGTCGTGGGCGCCCCATCGGACGCGGTAGAAGTAGGCGATGGTGACGGGCGAATCGGACATGCGCACAGCCTACGCCACGCGACGGGTGGGATGGCGCGCCCGGAGGGATTCGAACCCCCGACCTGCTGATCCGAAGTCCGATGCCCGCGGAAGCCGCCTGGCTCCCCCATTTCGTGCTCAACCGAGCCGTCCGACCGGCCCGGATTGGGGTGAGATTCCAGTGAGTATAGAGCTCACGCTTTCGATGAGTCTGATGCCCAACCCTGAGCGCAGAAGCGTCTGATGCCCACGGTGCGCCGAAGGATCTGAAGCTCACGACAGCTATCTGTTCGACCTGCAAGGCCGATGTCGCGTCACCGCCGACCGTCAGGACAGGGTCGAGACAGCGCGGTCGAGATCGCGGCGATGGACGACCCGTGCCACCACCCATCGGACATCCGCGTCCGCAGCCTCGCCGCGATCGATCGTGCGGTACAGGATCCGGTAGTCGCCGACCCGCAACCGATGCCAGGGCGTGAATCCCGCAAGCGGCTTGGCGTCCAGATTCGCTGCGCCGCCGGCCAATGCCTCGAGCGCCGTTCGGAGTCGAGCGAGATCCGCCCCCGCGCCGATGCGGCGCAGGTCGCGCTCGGCACGCCGCGAGAGGACGATGCCACGCATCCGGCAGCGTCAGTCATGCTCGAGCTCGGCAAACACCTCAGCCGCAGGGCGCGCCCGCCCGCTCCGCAGGTCGGCGTCGGCGGTCCGCGTCGCCCGTACGAACTCCGGGGCGTGGGCCAGCACGTAATCCTCCAGCTCATCGGGATCGAGGGCCACCAGTGCGGTGACCGGCCGTCCATGTCGGGTGACGATCGCCGGGCGCCCGGTGCGGACCACTTCGTCGATGACCTGGCTGGGACGCCGCCCCAGGTCACGGATGCTGATTGTGGGCATGATTGCTCCGATCTTCGAATGCACGTACAAGTGTCGTACATTCGTCGCAAGAATGCAAGCCCGGACTGAGTGCTCGCTGACCGGCTAGGGTACGCTCATGTCTGCCACTCTCCTGGGTATCGTGTACGGGTTTGTCGCACTTGTAGCGGCCGTCTGGCACGAACGGCTGTGGCGGGCGAAGCGCGGCTTCACAAGAGCCGGGCTGATCACATGGCTGACGTTTGCGGTGTTCGCTGCAGGTGCAATCAGCGCTTTCCGGTTTCCCAACGCGCCAATCTGGGCCGTAGCTCTCCTTGGGCTGTTCTGTGGGCTCCTCACTTTCGCATACCTATGGGGCATGCACGGGCGACGCCATCGTTCGTCGTAGTCCTCCCAATGTGGGGCCACGTAGACGCTAATGGACGCGGTGGACGGGCTTCGATGTCAGGATCCAAGGCTGCAGCACCAGGGAGCCGGCGATCAGCGCTGATGCCGACGCGGTCGCGTTCGACGCCGCCGGCAACCTGACCGCCCGCGCGCCAACGCCTTCAGCTACGAGGCCGCCAACCGGCTCGTGACCGCCAGTGGCGTTTGGCGCTCTTCCTGCCTCGAGGTACGCGTGTAGTCACGCGTAAGAAACTCAGCGAAAGTGTGTCGACACCGATCCACAAATTGGCTCCATACACATTGCCGCAGCACTCGAAAGTCCGAGCGCCCTGAGCCGACATTCCTGACTCGCCGGGCCGCAATGGAACGAGACCCAGGATGAGTGCCTGATTATCGGTCTGGAGCTCGCGCTGAGCACGAATCCGACACTGAGCATCTGACTCGGATCAGGCGCTGTGGCGAGCTCTTGACACATTCGCCCCAACATCTTGGGGTATGGCGGCGCGTCATCCGCTATGTGGTATGGCGCGCCCGGAGGGATTCGAACCCCCGACCTGCTGATCCGAAGTCCGATGCCCGCGGACGCCGCCTCACTCCCCCATTTCGTGCTTAGCCGAGCCATCCGGTCGGCCCCGGATTGGGGTGGAATCCCAGTGAGTATAGAGCTCACGTTTCCGATGAGTCTGATGCCCGTATCTGATGACGGAAGAATCTAATGCACACGCGATAGTGGCGAGTCTGATGCTCGCCCGACCGGCGCTCCCCGCTTGGCGCCCGCACCGCCAAGGCGTCAGTTCACTCGTCGCCGATGTTCACGTCGCCGATCGACCAACTGAGGTCGGCTGTACATTCCTCGTCCGGGGCTGCGACCCACTCGAGCCTGGCGATCCAATCCTCGATGGTGCCGAGTGCCTCTGGCCCTGAGAAGACCTCGCCGCTGCCACCCAAGACCACGGCGTCACCGTCACGGACTTCAACGACGTCACCCGAGCGCTGCCGAAAGGCGATAGTCCCCGTCTCCGCTTGCCACGCGGTCTCGTTGACGGGCCATGCCAGCAGGATCAGGTGGCCCGTGTCAGCCTCCAACATCGCGCACCGGTCGGTCAGGCGCAGGACACCCGGCATCCGCGCGAAGTCGCCGTTGGGCGGCGCGTCCACCACGGCCAAGGGGGCCCATTCATCGGTGGAATCGGGCATGGACGATGCCGGGCTGCCGGTGCACGCCGCGCAGGCCGCAATGAAGGCGAGGGCAAACGCGTACCGGGTCATCCCGCGATGGGCAAATCGACCTGCCCAGCATGATCGATCACGAGTGGCTGACGGGGCGCGGGATCCGGACTGCGACCCACCCGCGACTGTGAAACGGAACTGCCTCAGATGAGGCGTAGGCCCCATCAGCAGCCGCACGCTACCCGAACGCCGAGGGCCTCGTCGAGCAAGTCGGCGACGGTAAACGATTCGAAGTTGTGGAAGCTCGGGTCGCAGCGGCTCTTGATCAAGCCCCAAGCCTGATTGCCGAAGTACCAGGGCCCGCCACTGTCACCGTCGGATCGGATGGGCGTAAGGCCGTTCATGAGCACCAGACGGTCGTAGAACACTCCATTGTTTGTGCACGACTGGGAAGGATTCTTCACCTTCAGTGAACAATCTCGCACCTCGGAGGTGCGGCCATACGAGCACAGGATGTTGCCGATGGCGATCTGCCCTCGCGGCTTGATGGAGCTCACATCGTGGATGTTGCAGCAGTCCCGATAGAAATCGTCAGGCTCCGCCACGGGAGTGGTGTGCCACTCCATATCTCCCCACTGCCCCAGATGCTGTCCCATGAGCGTTGTGGAGTGTACGCCGTGGCCGATATGCAGCACCTGATTGAGCCCGGTGCAGTGGCCGGCCGTCGATATGCCTGGAGTGTTCGAACTGATGCTACGGACTGAGAAACCACGGGGCTCGTCGCCCTCGGCGCCGTCACTTGGTACGGGCTCGGGCCGGCCGCCGCCATCCTCGCTGGTGGCGCCGTGGCGATGTCATCGACGGCCGTTTGTCTCAAGCAGCTGAGCGATCAGCACGAGCTCGGCACACGCCATGGCCGCGTCGCCGTGGCCGTCCTGCTGTTCCAGGATCTCGCGACCGCCTTCTTCCTCATCCTCCTGGGCGTCGCTGCGGAGGGAGCGGGCCTCGCCGAATCGCTCGGGCAGTTCGCCATCGGGATCTGCATCCTCGCGGCCTGCCTCGTTGTGATGAGGGCCCTCTTGCGCCCCGTGACAGCCTGGCTGGCGGCTCATGGGAGCGGCGACCTGTTGCAGCTGACGGCATTGCTGATCGCGCTCGGGGCAGCCTATATCGCCGATCTGGCGGGCCTCTCGCCGGCGATGGGGGCATTTCTTGCCGGCATGCTGATCAGCGAAAGCGATGCGCGTCACATCGTTGAGCGGGAGATCCGGCCGTTCCGCGACCTCCTCGTCGGGATCTTCTTCATCAGTGTCGGGACACAGATCGAGCTGCTGCGGGTCGCGGACGCTCCGTGGCAGGTGCTCGGCTGGCTGCTGTTGGTCGTGGCGCTGAAGTTCGCCGTCGTGGCCATCACCGTGCGCTCTCCGGCGAGGCGCCTAACGTTGCGTTCCGCGCGGCGACGATCCTTGCCCATGGCGGCGAGTTCGGCCTGCTGCTGGTGTCCCTCGGACTGAGAGAGCGGGTCCTTGACCCCGCGATCGCCCATCCCATGTTCATCAGCCTGGGAATCAGCATCTTCGTCGCGCCGCTGTTGATCAGGCTCAATGGTCCGATCGCTAAGAGGCTCGCCGTATTGCGGCGATAACTCCGAAGGTGGCGTGCGCCACAGGGGCGCCGCCCAAGGCCGCTGGTCGAACTGAAGCCATCATGTTCTCGTGTTGGAGGGCGGCGTCAGGGTGACGACCGCCAACGTGCCGGCAAGCGCATAGACGATACCGAAGAGCGCTAGGACACCTCCGATATCTGCCCCGAAGCCCGTGACGATCTGTCCGAGCAGGACGGTGACGGCAACGCCGAGCTCGAGCGCCGTGAAGAACGGCGTATAGGTCAGGTGGGTCGCCCCCACTGGGGTCCATCTCTCTGCCGAAGCCATCGCAGCGACGGGCACTGCAGCCTGCTGGAGTCCCAAGACGATAACGGCAAGCAGGAGGATCCAGGCCCCGTCCGTGAGTGGCACGGCGACCAGCGTGATGGCAGCCGCCCAGAATGCCGCGCCCAACAGCCGTGAAGCTCCGACGCGATCTACCATGAAGCCCGCCAGCACACTCCCTGGGAGCCGGGCCACGTAGAAGACGGAGAGCAAGAGCGCGGCTTCCTGGGGCCCCAGCCGCTCGGTAGCGATTGCCGCGACGGTAACGAACATCAGGCCGAAGGCGATCGAGGACGCGGCCATCAGTACCAAGATCGTCCTTGGGCCTGGCATCAGCGCCCAACGGATGGCTGTCCACGCTCCTGACTCTCGCCGCACGGCGGGTCGCTTCGGGACGACTGCGACGGCAGCGAGGCCAGCGGCCGCCAGTCCCGACGCAACGGCAGGCAATGCGTGTAGGCCAATGTGCTGCGCGATCGTGCCGAGGACCAGCACGCCGAGTGCCCAGGCCAGAAAGTTCGTGGCAAAGAACCACCCCGACGCGCGCCCATGCCAGCGCCGCGGCGTGGCGTCAAGAATCTGCAGCGGACCTGCGCTGAACACCATCGCGCCGCCGGCTCCGAACAGGAGCACGGCCCCCGCCATCGACCACGCGCCCGAGGTAACAATCAGTAGCATCGGATATGCCGTGAGCAAGGCGTGACCTAGAGAGAGGACGCCGCGGTCACCGATGCGGCGCTGGACCGCCGGATATGCGAACCGCCCAATTCCGGCCACGGCGAATGCAACTGCCAGGAGGACTGACGCCACCTCGGTCGTGAGGCCCTTCACGCTCGTCAGATACGGGACGAAGAATTGGACGAAGGCCATGGCGCCCGTCGCCGACAGGAACAAGGCCAGCGAGATCGTGACAAGTTCGGGTGTGACCCATCCGCCTGGCAGCGGTCTCGGCTGGAACGGATCGGCGCGCACGACCCCGCCCGGAGGCCGTCTTAGCTGTTCGCCAGGCGCTGGAGGTAGGCGGCCATCGAATGCTCGAACAGCCGCATCCCCTCAACGGTGGCGTACTCGTTCGGAGCGTGCTGGCGTCCGCCATGTCCAAGGCCGCCGATGGCCAGTGGGATGCCCAGCGTCTGGGTGAAGACATACAGCGGCGCCGACCCGGAAACAAGAGGCCAGACTTCCAGGTCGACGCCAGAACTTCGGTAGATCTCTAGCAGCGGCGCGTTAGCCCGGTCGGAGGCGCTCCCCTTCGACCCAGGGTACGCCGCGATCTGATGGAGAGCCACGTGACCGAAGCCGTGCTGATCGAGATGATCCCGAATCTGTCTCGCGGTGACGTCGGGATCCATGCCCGGGACAAGACGGACGTCGATCTTGGCACGCGCCTCGTGTGGGAGGACCGTCTTCATCCCTTCGCCGTGGTGACCTGCCACCATCCCGTCGATGTTCAGTCCCGGCTCGAACAGAAAGGTCTCGAGCAACTCGGCTGGCGGGAGATCATGCTTGAATCGGCTGACGCCCGCCTCGCGCAGCTGCGTCTCGACACTGAACGATGTGCCAAGGTGACGTAGCAGGTCACGGTCCTCGCGGGTCGCCGGCGCCACCTGATCGTACAGACCGTCCACCAAGATTCGCCGCTGATCGGTGCTCAGCATGGTGCTGAGTGCCTGCACGAGCGCCCACGCTGGGCTATGAAACCAGCCCGCGTTCATGCCGTGAACAGCCCTCGTGGCCGGACCGCCCCAGTCCCCTCCCCTGGCGATCAGCTCGAGGAAGAGCATGCCCTTTACGCCGAGGTACATCAGTACCTTGCCGGCCGAGTCTTGCGAGTAGAACGGGAAGAGCGCCGCGTCGGCCTGTAGCTGAGCGCGGTGGCCTTGCACGAACTCGGCGTAATGAGGGCTCCCGAGCTCCTCCTCACCTTCGATTGCGAACTTGAGGTTGACCGGGAGCGACCCTGTAACGGCCTGCAGGGATTGGGCCGCGGCGATGAGTCCGGCCAATGGGCCCTTGGAGTTCATGATGCCTCGGCCGATCACCGATGGGCCGACGTCTGGAAGATCGACGATTGCGGCATCGAACGGCGGACTGATCCAGTCTTCGCCTTCGACAGGCTGGACGTCGTAGAGGCAGTACACCAGCAGCGTTCGAGGCGCGCCGACGTCCACCTCGCCAAAGACGACGGGGTGCCCCTTGGTAGGGACGATTTCGCCATGTCCGCCAAGTGACTCGATGCCGCCAAGTACGAGCTCTGCCATCTCGACGATCCCGATGCCGTCGGCACTCACCGACCGCTGCCGGACCCACTCCTGGGCCATTGCCAAGTGCGTGTCGAAGTGGTCGTCGATGTGCGCGGTGACACGCTCCAGATCCGGGAGAGTAGGGCCGTCGTCAGGCATCGCTAACCGATCTGGAACTGGAGCTGGCCGGTCGATGCGGCCACGATCAGCGCGATCAGTCCGCCGATTAGCACCGTGGTTGCGACCGCGTCAACTGCGGTGAACGGGATAACTCGTAAGCGCGTCCTCTTCCGGCGGCCGAAGTCAAGCCCACGCGATTGGAAGACGATCGACATCTGGTCGATCCACTTGAGCAGGACCAGGATCAGCGGTCCCAGCAGCGAGCCCCACTGTCGGATCCGCTGACGAGCGCCACCCTTGTCCATCTCGAACCCACGCGCGCGGCGAGCGTTATAGACGATCAGCAACCCGTTGGACACCATCGGCACACAGCGGAGCGAGGTCGACGTGAGCATGGCAACCGGGTATGGGACGCCTACGGTCTGGATCGAGTGCGTCAGATCCGAGAGGCGGGTGCTCTTGAGCAGAACGATGATGACCAGGATCGAGTTGAGGATGTACAGGGTCTTGCCGAACGCGAAGTTCAGACTGACGGACGTGATGTAGATGAACGGGGGAAGCTCGAAGTACACCTGCGGCGTCGTGGCGTTGTACGTGCCCCCCTCTCCACCGCGTGAGAAGACGAGGTTGCCGATCAGGATGATCAGGACGATGGCGAGCACCTAGACGCCACGCAGGCGCAGCTCCTTGCGCAGCGGAATCCCGCCGGTGGCACTGAGCGCCACGAGGACGAGCGTGACCGCGAAGTTGAGATACCACGGATAGTTGGGTCCCGAGATGATCATGCCGCCGACGATGACGACCACGAACAGTGCGACCTTTGTGAGCGGGTTGATCCGGTGCAGGAAGCGGTCGCTCGGCTCATAGCTGAGCAGCGACTCGGCGAGGTGGAGCAGGTGGAAGATCATGACGGCACTGCCTGCGATCGTGCCTCGATCACCTCGCGCGCGAGTTGATCGAGGCCAGCGACGTAGGTCGGGCGGTTGCCGTTCAGTCGCGTGGCCATCGCGAGGACCTCGGGCGGATGCAGTCGGGCTGGCTCGAGAATGTCGGGCTGCAGGAACACGGATGCTGGCGTACCGTCGGCGATCACCTTGCCTGCGGTCATCACCACCATTCGACTGGCGTACTCCAGGGTGACATCCATGTCATGCGTGATCATCAAGACCGTCATGCCCTCCCTGTTCAGACGTCGGACCACGTTCATGAATGGCGCCAGGGTCCGCTCGTCCTGGCCAGTGGTGGGCTCGTCGAGGATCAGTACCTTCGGCTCCATCACCAAGACGGAAGCCACCGCGACCAGCTGCTTCTGGCCGATGCTGAGACTCTCGATGTCGCGATCGTCGCGCACGTCGAGTCCGACCAGGCGGAGGGCGCTCTCGGTCGATTGGGCGATTCGCTCCTCCGACCAGCCCAGGTTTGTCGGTCCGAAGGTGACCTCGGCGCGCACCCGATCGTTGAAGAGCTGATGGTTGGGGTTTTGGAAGATAAGGCCTACGGTGCGTGCCATCTCGGCGACCGTCTTCTCGGCGATGTCTTCGCCGCGCACCAACACACGCCCCGCGGTCGGCTTGAGCAGCCCGAGCACGTGAAGTGCAGTAGTCGTCTTGCCTGCCCCGTTCATGCCGCAGAGGGCCACAAACTCGCCGGGGTAGACGTCCAGGCTGATGTCGTCGATTCCGCGGTGGCCCGTTTCGTACTCGTGTGTGACGTTCTCGAAGCTGATGATCGGCGCCACGGTGCCTCGGCTGTTCGGTTCCGGCGGCGCCGTCGTGCCGACCCCGACGTGCCCGACAGGTTCAAGGGTCTGCTCGACGGTCATCGGA
>JADLBB010000106.1 GCA_020848055.1 Chloroflexota bacterium
GCCGCCTATCCGGCCGATCGCGGACCGCGGCTGAGGCTCATCCTGCGAACTCGTGACGGGGGTCGGGCCGTCGTCGTCCATGACGGACGGCGCTGGCTGCTCGATGCCGTCGAGGCCGCCTGAGGCGTCAGCCATCGCGTCCCGCCTACAATCGGCCCGCACCACGTCGGGCCGATTTCGCTGCCCGGCCACCAATCGACCGAGGAGCGTCGCGAGCCATGCCCGATCGCCTGTCCGACTTGCCGCTGCGCGACCTGCTCGACCGCCTGGCCACGGCCGCACCGGTGCCGGGTGGCGGAAGCACCGCGGCGCTGTCCGGCGCGGCCGGCGCCGGCCTGCTCGAGATGGTCGTCGCCCTGACCGAGGGACGTCCCGCGGCGGCCGAGCACGAAGGGACCCTGGCGGCGATCCGGACGCGCGCGGCCGAACTGCGCTCCGATCTGACCGACCTGATCGACATCGACGCCGATGCCTACGACGCGGTGGTCGCCGCCCGGCGACTGCCGCGCGACACGCAGGCCGAGGCGGCCGCGCGAGCCGAGCTGATGGCGCAGGCAACGCGCGCCGCCACGATGGCGCCACTGCGCACCGCCCGCGCCGCGAGCGAGGTGCTGACGCTGGCCACGGCGCTCGCGCCGATCGGCAACCGCAACGCGGTCAGCGACGTTGGCGTGGCCGGCCTGCTGGGTGGCGCCGCCGTGCACGCGGCCGGGCTGAACGTATCGATCAATCTGCCCGCCCTTGCCGATGACGACCCGTTGCGGATCGAGGCCGCTCGCGAGCTCGACAGACTGCTGGTGGACCTCGCTGCGCGCGAGGAAGATCTGCGCCGGGCCGTGGCGGGGCGCATCGGATGAGCAGTCGCCTGCTCGACGGGCGAGAGCTCGCGTCGCGGCTGCGACGCGAGCTGCAGCATCGGGTGGCCGCGCTCGGTTCCCAGCAGGCAGGCGACGACGCGAACGCGCGGCTCATCCCGTCATTGGCGATCCTGCACGACGGCGCGGTCGAGGCCGCGGAGCTCTACGCCGCCAGCCTCGATCGAGCGGCGCGCGCCGTCGGCCTGCCGGCGCAACTGATCGGGACGTCCGACGCGGCCGCGGCCATCGACCGGCTCAACGCCGACCCCGACGTGGCCGGCATCGTGATCGCTCAGCCCTTCGCCGATCCGCCTGCCGCCCGCCGGCTGGTCGAGCGCATCGACCCGACCAAGGACGTGGACGGCGCGACGCCGACGAACGCCGGCTGGCTGGCGCGGGGAGAGCCGGCCTTCGTGCCGGCCACCGCCCTGGCGGTGGTGGCCATGCTCGAGGCCCACGGCATCGAGGTTCGCGGCCGCCGCGCGGTCATCATCGGCAGGTCGGCGGTTGTTGGACGCCCGGTCGCCTCGCTCCTGCTGGAGCGTGACGCGACGGTCGTCGTCTGTCACCGCGCGACGCGCAACCTTGCCCGCGAGACGCGGCGCGCAGACATCCTCGTGGCGGCTGCCGGTTCGCCGGGCCTGGTGCGCGCCGAGATGGTGAACCGGTCCGCCGTCGTCATCGACTGCGGCATCAACGCCGTGCCGGGCGGGATAGCCGGCGACGTGGACTTCGCGACGGTGGCGCCGGTCGTGCGGGCCATTACCCCGGTACCTGGCGGCATCGGTCCGGTGACGCCGATGATGGTGCTGCGCCAGACCGTCGAAGCCGCCGAGCGAAGGGCCTCAGCCGCGCGCGGCCAGCAGCTCGAGGATGGCGATGGCCGTCGGCTCATCGGTCACCAGGGTGTGAACCAGGCCTGACCTGGTGGCACCGATGATGCCGGCGACCTTGTGCGGACCGGCGGCGACCGCAATCAACCGCGCTGCGCGACGCAGATCGTTGATCGGTGCGGCGATGGTGTGGTCGGTCAAGGGATGGTCGACGATGGCGCCGTCCAGGGTGACGAGATAGCCAACCACGTCACCCACCACGTTCAGGCGGGCAATGCGCCGTCGTTCGGCGTCGGGCAGGCGATCCATGACCGTCGTGTAGCCGGGATGGTCGCGCGGTCCGCCGCCGACGCCGATGAGCCCGACCGAGATGCGCGACCAGAAATCGGTCGTGGCCCGGATGGTGGTCTCGCGCAGGAGCGCCTCCTTCACCTCGGGCGAGTCAAGGCGAGCCGGCGCATGAAGGAGGACGTAGCGGCAACCCAGGCGTTCGGCTGCCCTGCGGGAGAGCTCGTTGATGTCCAGGTGCGGAGTGGTGGGGTCCCATCCGCCGACCAGCGGCACGACCGTCAGGTGGGCGCGAGGCGTGCCAGACGGGAGCGCGTCCACCAGCGCCGAGGCGGTGTAGCCGCCGGCGAACCCGAGGACCCCGGCCTCGGGAATGGCTTCGGCAACCCATGGTCCGGCCGCCACCGCGCACAGGCGAGACGCCGCCGCCGGATCGTCTCCCCGGCCCGGCGTGACGTGTGCATCCTCGATCCCGAGCGCAGATGCCAGCTGTTCAGCAAGCCTGGTGAGCAGGTCCGGGGCAGGCTGAACGCTGATTCTCACCACCCCGAGGTCACGCGCCTGGGCGAGCAGGCGGCTGACTTTCGACACGCTGAACCCGGTCAGGTCGGCGATGGCCGACTGGCTGCGCTCGCGCAGGTAGTACAACTCCGCGACGAGACGCATCATCTCCTCGTCGCTGGACGCGCCGCGCGGCAACGACCACCCGGCGCCAACCGCGGGTCGGGCACGAACCGCCATCGGCCTTCCTCCAAACCTTGACCTTCGGATCGCCCCGAGTATACAATCCGCTTTGCAAAACTCCCCTGCAATTTCTTGCAGGGGAGCGTTCGCGGTCACGTGCGGAGGGATCGTGCGACCGTTCGATGTAATCGTCGTCTCCCACGGGAATCTCGCCGAGGCGATGGTGGACTCGGCGTGCATGATCTGCGGCGATGCCGAGGCTGTCCGCACAGTCGGCCTGCATCCGGTGGAGTCGCCGGAGTCCTTCACCGAGCGCCTGCTGGCTGCGATCTCCCCGAATCGACCCACCCTGATCCTGTCCGACCTGTACGGTGGCACTCCGCACAACGTGGCCATGGCCACCGCGCGCAGGAGCGAGGCCATCCGTTGCGTCTCGGGCGTCAACCTGGGACTGCTGCTTGAGGCGATAACCGCGGACGAGACCCTTGACGATGCCCTCGTCGAGCGGCTCGTCGCGCTGGCGCGCGAGGGGGTAACCGAGTTGACCAGTCGGGCCGGCTCACCGAGCTGACCCGCCTACGTCTACCTGAAGGGTCCGGCGCACGCTGGAGGGGTGCGACGGCCCGATCATAGGGCCAGTGATTAGACGAGGAATGCGTTGGGACTGCGACTGGTTCGGGTGGACGACCGGCTCATTCACGGCCAGGTCGTCGCCATCTGGCTCAAGACGCTCGGGGCCAAGCGGATCCTGATCGTGGACGATCGGACCGCCCGTGACGAGTTCCTGCGCGAGGTGCTCGAGTTGGCCGCTCCTGCCGGAGTGGTGTTGGAGGTCCATCCACTCGAGACCGGCACGCAGCGCGTCCGCGAGGCCAGCCAGGCCGATGAACCGGTGTTCGTCCTGATGCGGTCGCCGGTCACGGCCCTGGCCCTGCGCGAGGCTGGCGTCGAGTTCGATGTGCTCAACGTGGGCGGCATCGGGGCCGGTCCGGATCGCAAGCCGCTGTATCGCAACATCTCCGCCTCGCCGGCGGAGCTCGATGCGATGCGCCGGCTGGAGCAGATGGGTACGCGCGTCGAGCTGCGGATCGTGGCCGGCGACAAGCCCGTCGATTTCTCGTCGGCCGACCCGGGTTGACCCGAACCCGGGAGCCGGGTGGGGGAGTTGGAGGGAACGGATGAATGTGAGGACATGCACATGCTCGGAGCGATGAACGAGGCTCCAGCACGCGTGAAGTTGGCCCTGGCCGTCAGCCTGGCGACCTTCGCGGTGATGCTGGTGGCCGGTCCCGTGCTCGGGCAGGATGGATCCGGAGGCGACACGGGCGTGAGCCTGTTCCAGGCCATCCTGGTCGGCCTCGGGTACTACCTGTCCAACAGTCCATGGCTGGTCGGCAACGGTGCCTTCTTCGGCATCTACCGGCCGTTGGTGGCCGGCTTCCTTGTCGGCATCATCCTTGGCGACCCTGTCGAGGGCGCCAAGATCGGTGCCGCCATCAATATCCTGTACCTGGGCTTCATCAGCGCCGGTGGCTCCATCCCCGCCGATCCGTCGGTGGCAGGCTGGGTCGGCACCGCACTCGCCATGGGTGGCGGGCTCGATGCCAACTCGGCCATCGCGCTGGGCGTGGCCGTCGGGACGCTGGGGACGTTCGTGTTCTTCACGCGCATGAGCGTGGACGCGACGTTCGCTCACTGGGCCGATGCCAGGGCCGAGGAGGGGGACATCGGTGGGGTGGCACGGATGAACGTCATCCCGCCACAGATCTTCCTGTTCATCATCAGCTTCATACCGGCGACCGTCGCGGTCTACCTGGGTGCACCGGTGGTCGAGAATGCGATCAACTGGCTGGGCACCAACGCGCCGTGGGTCCTCCACGGCCTCCAGATCGCCGGCGGCATCCTCCCGGCCATCGGTATCGCGATGAACATGAAGTTCATCTTCCGTGGCTCGGTGATCCCCTACTTCTTCCTTGGCTACATCATGGCCGTGGCGTCGGGAGGGGGCCTCAACATCCTGATGATCGGCATCATCGGCGTGGCGCTGTCGTTCCTGCACGTGACGCTGCTCGGCAACGGCAGCGGCCCGTCCGGCAGACAGGCGGCCGGTGGTGGAGCCGCAACCTCGGTCGGCACGACCGCCAGCGCGGAGGGCATGTGACATGGCGACCGACAAGCCGCCCGTCGAACTGACCCGGGGCGACGTCATGGGCGCCTTCTGGCGCTGGACGTTCTTCAGCCACTCGAACTACAACTACGAGCGCCTGCAGGGCACCGCGTTCGCCCACATGATGACCCCGGTCATCAGGCGCCTGTACACCGATCCGGAGGAGATCAAGGCGGCCCTGCGGCGCCACCTGGTGTTCTTCAACACCGAACCGAACGTCGGGTCGGTCATCCACGGCGCGGTCATCGCCATGGAGGAGCAGCGCGCCAACGGCGCCGACATCGACGACGACGGCATCAACTCGGTCAAGTCCGGGCTGATGGGCCCGCTGGCCGGCGTCGGCGACACGATCACGCAGGGCACGATCATCCCGATCCTGCTCAGCATCGGCATCGGCATGGCCCAGGCCGGCAACATCCTGGGGCCGATCCTGTACTTCGTCCTGATGATGATCATCATGACCGGGCTCACCTACTTCATGTTCATCCAGGGCTATACCCGCGGACGGACAGGGGTGACCGAGATCCTCAGATCTGGACTGATGGACCGGGTCATCACCGGTGCCGGCGTGCTCGGAAACATCGTGCTCGGCGCCCTCACCGCGCAATTCGTGGCGATCTACATCGCGCCGAGCATCTACATCAACGAGCTGCGCTTCAACTTCCAAGAGACCCTGGACGACGTGATGCCCGGCCTCGTGCCGCTGCTCTTCACGATCCTGACCTGGTGGCTGCTGGCCAAGAAGGGCGTGAATCCCATCCTGTTGCTGGTGGTCTACCTGCTGATCGCCCTCGTGGGCGCGGTCCCGTTCTTCGGGCCGGCCGGGCAATGCGGCTCGTCCATCTTCAACGCGTTCTACGCCTGCCCGCCGCCGGAGGCATCGAGCTTCCTGGTCCGGTAGCGGTTCGTTGAGCACACCCTCCCAGACCGATGGCCCGGGCGCAACGCCCGGGCCATCGGCATCGCACGACAATTCGACCCACGGCCGCTCCTGGCTCGGCCCGGGCGAACGCTGGGCCATCATCACCGCGCTCTCCTACACGACGGTCAACGTCCTGCTCCGCTCCGCGGCCGTCGAGATCGACCCGTGGATCGGGTCGATGCTGCGCCAGATGCCATTGGCCATGCTGGCCTGGGCGACCGTGCTGTGGATCGATCGCGACGCGGTGCGGCCCGCGAGCGGTCGCTTCATCGGCTGGCGCTCCATCGCGGGGCTGGTCGTGGCAGGGTTCATCAGCCTGGTCATCGGCAACGTCTTCTTCTTTGGCGCCCTAGCGAACGGGGGGTTGGGCGTCGCTGCCGCAGGTGCGCAGGGCGGCGTGGTCGTGGCTGGCGCAGCTGGCAGCATGCTGCTGCGAGAGCGGCCCAGCGCCCAAGCCTGGGTCGGGATCAGCGTCATCTGCATGGGACTCGTCTTCATCGCCACCGCCCAGGGAGCACCCGAGGGTGCGTGGCTGCTCGGCCTCGTGCTGGCCCTGGGCGCGGGGACCAGTTACGCGGTGAGCAACCTGGTGACGCGCACCGTCCAGCGCCGGC
>JADLBB010000107.1 GCA_020848055.1 Chloroflexota bacterium
CGACCGCGATGACCGATGCCACCGGGCCGAAGATCTCCTCCTGCGCAATGCGCGCATCGGGCCGGACCTCGGTGAAGATGGTCGGCTGGAAGAATGAGCCCTTGGCCAGGGCGCCGTCCCGAGCGGGCTCGCCGCCGATGACCAGTTCAGCCTCCTTGCGACCGACGTCCATGTAGCCCGCGATCCGTTCGACCGCCGCATCGTTGATGACGGGCCCGACGTCGGTGGCCGGGTCCAGGCCGTCACCCAGCACCAGCGCCGCCACGCGCTGCCGCAGCCGATGCACGAACTCGTCGTGGATCGATCGGTGCACGATCAGGCGCGACGCCGCGGTGCAGCGCTGGCCGGACGTGCCGAAGGTCGACCACACCACGCTGTCCAGCGCCAGGTCCAGGTCCGCATCCTCCCAGATCACGATCGGGTTCTTGCCACCGAGCTCGAGGCTGACGCGCTTGAGGGTCCTCGCGGCCCGGGTGCTGATCTCGACACCGGTATCGGTGTGGCCGGTGAAGCTGATGACGCGGACGTCGGGATGGTCCACGATGGCGTTGCCGACCTCGGCGCCCGAGCCGGTGACGACGTTGACGACCCCGTCGGGGATGCCGCCCTCGGCCAGCAGTTCGACGAAGCGGACCATGCAGGCGGGGGTGTCGCTGGCGGGCTTCATGACCGCGGTGTTACCGCAGATGAGCGCGGGGAACAGCTTCCAGCCCGGAATCGCCACCGGGAAGTTCCACGGCGTGATGATGCCGACCACGCCGATCGGCCGGCGGATGGCCATCGCGAACTTATCGGGCATCTCCGACGGCACGGTCTGGCCGAACTGGCGCCGCCCTTCACCGGCCATGTAATACGCGACGTCGATCGCCTCCTGGACGTCGCCGCGGGCCTCGGCCAGCACCTTGCCCATCTCGCGCGTCATCAGCCGCGCGAGTTCCTCCTTGTGCTCGGCCAGCAGGCGTGCCACGCGGAACAGGATCTCGCCACGCTTCGGCGCCGGCATGGCGCTCCAGGCCGGGAATGCAGCGCGCGCGGCCGCCACGGCAGCATCGACATCGGCGATGCTGGAGGAAGGGAACTCGCCGATCACATCGTCGTGGTTGGCTGGGCTGACGCTCGTGAAGGTTGCGCCTGAGCGGGCGGGCGTCCATTCGCCGGCAATCAGGTTGGCGTACGTCTTGGTCACGCCTCGATTGTATCGGTCCTGGCTCCCCGCGGCGCGGACGCACCCGGGGGCGCCAGGGCTCCCGCCGGACCGATTTGGTCCAGTAAGCGGCTGGTAAGCGGCGGTGAAGATACTTCGGCCCACAATGCAGCGCACAACGAGATCTTCGAATGCCGGCTCGCCTCCAGATCGCAGGAGGCTGTTTCCATGCACTCGAGACGACTCGTCGCCCTGGTTCTGCTGTGCGCGACGACAACCGTCACCAGCGTCGCGCCCGTCGCCGCTGCAACGCCGAGGACGCCGCCGGCGTCACACGTGCCGATGACGACCGGCGAACGCCCTTTGACCCCGGCCGAACTGGCTCGGTCTGCCGCCAAGATCCGCGCGGCCAACGAGTTCGTCGCCCACTTCGAGGCCACGGGCCTCGGGCTGCGATCACTCGGTTGCGTCCCGAACATCACGCCGCAGGCTCCACGATCCGACACCGTCGCCAACACTGTCACGTCAGCCGCCGCCCTGACCAGGCGCATCGTGGCAGGCTCGTGCGCACCGCCCTCTGGATTCCTGCAGGTCGAGGCGCGGCAGCAGATCTTCGACCACTACTGCGGCCCGGCCGCCGGACAGGTGATCAGCAACTACAGCTGGGCCATGCGAGCCGGGAAGGACAAATACACGCAGGGCAACATCGCGGGTTGGATGGGCACCGACGTCAACGGGCAGACCAGCGCGTTCGGGTTGGCCGAGGGCCTGGAGCAGGCCACGGTGCGCAGCCCCAGGCGCCCGGTCACCTTCGGCTGGACAGTCACCGAACTGGATGACCTGGACGGAGATGGTACGACCGGCGATGAACTGCACAACTACCTCATGAGCGCGATCTCGGGAACCAAGATGCCGATCGCAGTGGCGCTCAAGCCGCATGAGCCAGACTCCAGTGACTTCCTCGCCAGTTGGCCCAAGGCGATCCGTTCGAACGGCCACTGGATCGCTGCATACGGCTGGTACGAGACGTGGGGTCCGCGCGCGCGCATGTACTACGCCGACTCCTCCGCCAACCAGGGCGGCGGCACGGGCAAGTACTGGGATCCAACCGCCGAGATCGCGCGGTTGATCGACGCCCATACGAAGAGGTTCGTCTGGTGACGCCCAGCCGACGCTTGGCGGCATTGGCCGCCATGGTGGTCGGCGGGGTGACGGCGTGCAGCGCCGTCACCCCATCCGGGCCGACCCTCGCACCGGTGACGCCCGGCGCCGCCACCGCGTCGCCGCCCCCGATCGCGTCGCAGGGGCCTTCGCCAACTGCTTCCGCCGTGGTGCTCGGCGAGCTCGGCCGGCGGCTCGATATCCGTTCGGTATCGGATGACTTCGCGTCGCGAGTCCTCGAGTTCGTCGCCAATGGCTCGTCGATCATCGCTTCAGCTGCCGAGGGAGACGGCGACGCCGCCGCACCGGATCTCTACGCAATCCCCTACGAGACTGGTGAGGCACAGCTCGTCTGGCGGAACCCGGAACGAGATCACTCGATTGTCAAGCTGGCGGCCGACGGCAACCTGATCGCGTTCGTGGACATGTCCACCACCGACGAGGCGCAGTGGACACTGCGCGTCATCCCCGACCTGGCGGCAGAACCAGTCATCTTGGACCAGCTCACCGCCGGGCCCGGGGTATCCACCCTGGTGCCATCGGTGACCGCCTCTTCACCGTACGTGGTCTGGACGGCATTCCACGCCGGCCCGGACGGTCCGGTGTCGCAGATGTTCGCCGCGCAAGCACCGCGATGGGAACCGGTGCTGCTCGCCGAACGGCCGGCGATGGACGCCGAGTTGTGGTTTCCCAGCCTGCTCGGAAGTCGACTCGTCTACACCGAGCTCATCTACGCCGCGGACCATCTCACGGACGAACGGACGGTCTGGCTAACCGATGTCGGCGCGTCCGACGCACCCAGGCAACTGTCAGCGAGCGGCCTCGCCACGATGCCGATCATCAACCAGTACGACATCGCCTGGAAGGAGGGCGATGCGGGATTCCACCAGTTGAACTGGGGCTCAATGGAACGGTACGTCGTGGAAACCGGGCGCCTTGAGCCGATGTACGAGGACTCGATCAACTTTCCATCGGCCGGCATACGGTTCATGACATGGTCGAGTGCCTGGCAGGACAGGATCGTGGTCTGGGATGGGCGCCAGGGCCAGGTGCGCGAAATCCTGACCACTGACGGCGATGTGCATCGCGTGTCGAGAGTGCACGCCGGAGGAACCCTGCTGGCCTGGCAGTACGTGGACGATTCCGCGGCGGAACCCATCGTGGGGATCTGGTACGCGCGCCTCCCGCAGTAGGGGCGATGCCAGGTCAGGGGCGGGTCATGCGCATGACGTCGAGCGCCTCGTCGAGCTGAGCCTCGGTGAGGCGCCCGTCGCGCACGTGGCCGCGCTCGATGACGACCCGGCGGATCGTCTTGTGTTCGGCGAGCGCCTGCTTCGCGATGCTGGCCGCCTCCTCGTAGCCGAGGTAGCGGTTGAGGGGGGTGACGATCGCGGGCGAGCTCTCGGCGAACTCGCGCAGCCGTTCGACGTTGGCGGTGATGCCGGCCACGCATCGGTCGGCCAGCAGAGGCGTCACGCTCGACAGCAGGCGAATGGACTCGAGCAGGTTGCGACCGATCATCGGCAGCATGACGTTGAGCTCGAAGTTGCCCGCCGCCCCGCCCCAGGCGACGGCTGCATCGTTGCCGACGACCTGGGCGCAGACCATGACCGTGGCCTCCGGAATGACCGGGTTCACCTTGCCGGGCATGATGCTGCTCCCCGGCTGAAGGTCCGGCAGGTTGATCTCGCCCAGTCCCGCGCGCGGACCGGACCCCATCCAGCGCAGATCGTTGCCGACCTTGGTCAGGCTGACCGCGATCGTGCGCAGCTGGCCCGACAGCTCGACCAGGCCGTCGCGCGCGCCCTGCGCCTCGAAGTGGTCGCGCGCCTCGGTCAGGGGCAGGCCGGTGTCAGACGCCAGGGCCGCGATGACCCGGCCGCCGAACCCGGGCGGCGAGTTGATGCCGGTCCCAACCGCCGTGCCGCCCAGAGGTAGCTCGGTGACGCGCGGGAGGGTCGCCTCCAGCCGCTCGAC
>JADLBB010000108.1 GCA_020848055.1 Chloroflexota bacterium
ACTGAAGCCAATCGACGCCGACCTCGGCGGTCTGGAACCTCAGTGGGATCGCCGTATCACTGATCACTGCGTGTGGTCGCTCTCCGCGCGGGTTGGATGACGATGGACATTCGAAGGAGCGGCATCAACGATGCTACCCGTTCCGTCGCCGTGGGTGCAAGGTAGCGCGTCGCCGGGATGCTGCCGGACGCGTGGGCTGGCGGGGTCGCGTGTGGCGGCGGCGTCGCGTGTGGCGCGACCATCGGCGAACAAAGGCGGCGACACGTGCATCCTGTCGCGTGTGGCGCAACCCACGACGAATCAGGGGCCGTTCCTTCGCCCTTGGTCGCGTGTGGCGCGACGCGCCAGCGAAACGGAGCGGCGCCCATCGCAATCGTCCCCCATCGGCTCATTCTCGGGACGTGATCCGGCACAGCCTGGACCCTCACGCTCGGGAGGGCCATCACATCCGTGGTTTCGACCCTCGAAACCACGACAAGGGACCCGCACCGGCGCGTTGCGGTCGACGCATCGTGACCACCGAATTCATCGGGCTCCGGCGTACCGTGCCTCGAGCTCGGCGAGGTAGGCCGCGATCGCCGATGCGCTGTGTCGCCACCAGACCTCGACGGGATCGATCCCGTCGCGGTCGCGATCTGTCGTGGATGACGTGCGGAATGGCTGAGCAAAGGCTGTGCGCTGGGCCTGGACCAGCGGGGGCGGCGAGACGCCGGACCGATCCACAAAGGCCAACTTGAGACGAAACTCGAGCCTGACGTCTCGGAGACGGCGAACCGGCAGCGCCAACCATGCCGCATTGAGCCGGCGGGCGCCGCACGGTCAGCACGGTTCCGATCGGCACGTCCGCTGCGAGGACCCGAGCGATGGCGAACCCGTGATCACGCAGATCGGCACCGCGGACGATATTCGACGTCGTCCTCGCACCAGGTACGCCGCGGACCTGTCGGCGTCCAACCTGCTGGAGGGGGATGCCGCGATGGCGTCGTGACGGTCGGGACCCATCGGCTGCTGGTGGCCGATCACGGACCGGCCGGACCGATGCGGGCCGTCGTGCGGGCGCCCGCGGTGGGTTTGCATCGGTCAAGGCGACCGACATCGAAGTCCAGGCCGCGGTACCGTGAGCCGATGAGCATCCCCGTGATTCTCGACGTCGACACCGGGATCGACGACGCCCTCGCCATCGCCTTCGCGATCCGGCACCCCGACATCGACGTGCTGGGCATCACGTGCGTGGCGGGCAATGCGCCGCTGCCGCAGGTCGTGGACAACACGCTGCGCGTCCTCGACGCGGCGGGCGCCCCGGACCTGCCGGTCGCCGCCGGTGCGGTGCGGCCGCTCATCGCTGCTGCGCGCACCTCGGCCGGCGTGCATGGAGACGACGGGCTGGGCGGCGTCGCATTGCCCCCAACCGGGCGCCAACCGTCGCCGCATGGCGCCGTGGAACTGATGCGAGGGCTCATCCTCGGATCCGACCGGCCGGTCACGGTCGTGGCGCTTGCGCCCCAGACGAACCTGGCGTTGCTGCTGCGCACACATCCCGACGTGACCGACCGTATCGAGCGCATCGTGTTCATGGGCGGCTCCGCCGGTCCGGGCAACGCGACCGCGGTGGCCGAGTTCAACGTCTGGCATGACCCCGAGGCCGCGGCCATCGTGCTCGCTGCAGGCATCCCGACGTACATGTACGGCCTCGACGTGTTCAACGCGGTGGCCATCGACCACGCCGTTGCCACGGCCCTGGCGGCCGAGGACGAACCCCTCCCACGGGCCGTCGGGATGCTCCTCGATCACCGCGTCGCCCTGCGCGACGGCGAGGGCGCCGAGTACACCGGGCTCATCGGCGACGCAGGCGCCGTGTGCTCGCTGGTCGACCCCGGCGCGCTGCGGACCGAGGTGCGACCGGTGCGGGTCGAACTCGCCGGGTATGCCCGCGGCCAGACCGTGGTCGATCGCCGCCGCTTCGTCGGCGAGGACGACCTGCATGGGCAGGCCGCCGATTGGGCCGATGTCGAGGTCGCGCTCGAGGTTGATGCCGCCCGCATGGCCCGCCTCTTCCTCGACACCGTCTCGCGCGACGTGGCACGATCCGAACGGTGACCACTCCAGCCACGGGCGGACACCGGCGCACCGAGGAGCTCGTCTGGCTGCGGCGCGTCCGGGATCGGATCGACCGCGAGTACGCGCAACCGCTCGACGTCGAGGCGCTGGCCCGGGGCGCTCACATGTCGGCCGGGCACCTGGGCCGACAGTTCCGCCTCGCCTATGGCGAGTCGCCGTATTCGTACCTGATGACGCGTCGCATCGAGCGCGCCATGGCCCTGCTCAACCGCGGTGACCTGAGCGTCACCGAGGTGTGCTTCGAGGTCGGCCGCTCGTCGCTCGGCACGTTCAGCACCCGGTTCAGCGAGCTGGTCGGCGTGTCGCCGAGCGTCTACCGCCGCCAGGGCGCCAAGATCACGGCCGGCATGCCGGCCTGCATCGCGCGGCAGGTGACCAGGCCGATCAGGAATCGAGAAGCGGCGAAGTCGGATGCCCTGATAGCCTCACGCCCATGAACCTGACCATCCACACCGCGTTCCTGCCGCACACCGATCCGGACGCCTCGCTCGCCTTCTTCCGCGATGTCCTGGACTTCGAGGTCCGCAGCGACGTTGGAGGCGGACCGATGCGCTGGATCGTGGTGGGTCCAGCCGACCAACCCGGCACGTCCATCCTGCTGGCGCCGCCGGCCGCGGACCCGGGCATCACGCCAGAGGAGCGGCAGGTCATCGCCGAGATGATGGCCAAGGGTACGTACGGCTGGATCCTCCTGGGCAGCACCGATCTCGACGGAGCCTTCGAGCGGATCCAGGCCAGCGGTGCCGAGATCGTCCAGGAGCCGATGGATCAGCCATGGGGCTTCCGAGACTGCGCCGTCCGCGACCCGGCGGGCAATCTCATCCGCATCCAGGAAGTCCGCTGATCGGGGCCTCAGCGGAAATGCGCGGCCATGACCGCGCGGACGAGCGGGGCCGCATCGGTGCCGCCGGTGCCCAGGCGGATGTTGTACAGGACGGTCACGACGCTGATCGTGGGGTCGCCGGCGGGTGCGAAGGCGGGGAACAGGGCATGCGGCTCCGGCCCGCCGGTCTCCGCCGTACCCGACTTGCCCGCCACCGGGACGCTGAACCCGGCGAACGCCGCCGTGCCGGTGCCGTACGGCAGCGTCGTGACCGCCACGAGCGTATCGGTCACGTAGGCGAGGTCGTCGGCCGAGACGGAGACCTGGCGCGTGACGGTCGGTTCGGTGTGCAGGACGCTGGTGCCGTCGGGCAGGGACGCATCGGTCACCAGTCGCGGCCGCCATAGCGTGCCGCCGTTGCCAATGGCGGCATAGGCATTCGCCAGCTGCAGCGGCGTACCAAGGAATGCACCCTGGCCGATGGCCAGCTGGACCTGCTCGAACCCGGTGAAGCCACCACGCCCGTTGGCCGCCAGCCAGGCGTCATCGGGCACGATGCCCGACTCCTCGATGACGTGGCCGATCCCGGTCGGCGCGCCGAAGCCGAAGTCCTTGAGCAGGTCCGTCAGCGCCGTCTCGTCCTGGAGGTAGACCTCGTACGCCAGCGGCATGTAGGTGGTGTTGCAGCTGAACGCCATGGCCTGGGCCAGCGTCACCTGGCCGGGCAGCGAGTGGTCCTTGTAGTTGTGGAAGGTGAAGGAATCGTTGTACTTCCACGTCGGAGGACAGGTCCGGGTGCTGGCCGGCGTCACGACCCCGGTCTTGAGCGCAGTGGCCAGCGTGAACGGCTTCATCGACGAGCCGGCCGGCTGCGCCGACAGCACCGACTTGTTGAAGATCTGCGCCTGGCTCGCGGGGGCGAGCGGCACGCCGGCCATGGTGGTGCCGATGG
>JADLBB010000109.1 GCA_020848055.1 Chloroflexota bacterium
GCTGCCCCGCGATTCGGCAGATGGGGGGCATGAGGTGAACGATGCTCATCCTGGTCCTGCGCTTGCTCCACATCGGCTCGGGCGTCTTCTGGGTCGGGGCGTTCCTGACGTTCTTCCAGTTCGTGCAGCCGGCGGCGATGGCCGTGGCACCGACTGCCACGGGCTTCACCTACAGGCTATTGCACCATCGGCGCTTCTCGTTCTGGATGCTCGGTTCGGCCATCACCACCGTCATCGCGGGTCTCTGGCTGCTGGGCATCACGTCGGATGGCTACAACCTCTCCGTCATGTTCGAAACATCGCATCTGGGCTTCACGATCGGGGGGTTGGCAGCCATCATCACGCTGGGGCGTTGGCGGCCTGTACGCGTTCCCGCGCACGCGCGTCGTGGAGCGGACGATCGGCGGGTTCCTTTCAGCACAACGGCCGCCGAACCCCGAGGAGCAGCAGCTGCTGGCGCGCGTGGCGCGCGAGACGCACGCCGCGAGCTGGATCGTCCTGATCGGGCTGACCGTGGCGGTCCTGTGCATGGCCACTGCCCGCTACTGGCCGCTGGTGTTCTGAGCCGGCAACCCACGACGCGCCGTTGACCTTCGGCGTACCGTCGAGGGGTGATCGGCTGGCTCGAGGACAACTGGCACCTGGCCGGCGCCGTGTGCGCCGTCCTGTTGGTGGCCCTGGCGCCGGTCTGGCTGACCACGACGCCGGGTGCGCTGGCGCTCGTCCTGGCTCAGCTGCCGATCTACCAGGCTCACCAGGTCGAGGAGCACCTGGGCGACCGGTTCCGTCGCGACATCAACGCCTGGATCGGTGGCGGTCGGGAGGTGCTCACCCGTCGAGCGGTGCTCGTGACCAACGTGATCGGCGTCTGGGGGTTCATGGTCGTCGCCGCCTGGCTGGCCGCGTTCGTCGATCTCTCGCTCGGCCTCGCGGCCATGTACCTGCCGATCGTCAATGGCATCACGCACCTTGCCGCCGGGGTCGCCCGGCGTGCCTACAACCCGGGCCTCGTCACCTCGGTCCTGCTGTTCGGGGGCATGAGCGTGCCGTCACTGATCATCGTGTCGCGGGCGGCCGACGCCGGCCTGCCGGCGCACGTCATCGGTGTCGCCGCGGCGGTCGGGGTGCACGTGGCGCTCCTCGCGCACGTGCGACGCCGCATCACCGCATTCGATCGCGCCGCGGGTTGAGTCGGGGTCAGTCGAGGCGCTCGAGCGTCAGGACGGGGATGACGCGATCGGTCCTGGTCGGGTAGTCACGGAACTCCGGCCGCTCGGCCGCGTGCTGCTCCCACAGGCGGTCGCGTTCGACTCCGGAGACCTCGCTCGCACGCACGTGGAAGGTCTCACGCTCTGTCTCGACCGTCGCCGTCGGGTGGGCCGCAAGGTTGTGGTACCACGCCGGGTTGGTCGGTGCTCCGCCCTTGCTGGCGGCGATCACGTATCGGCCGCCGTCGCGGCTGTAGGTGACCGGCGTCTCACGCTCGGCCCCTGACCTGGCACCGGTGGTGTGCAGGATCATGACCGGCCGTCCGGCCATCGGTCCGGTCGTCGGGCGTCCATGCTCGCGGATATCCGCCATGAGTGCTTGCTTGAAATCAACATTGGAAGGTGTCGCCATGGGAGTGCCTCTGCGCTGGGTCGAATGGGCGAATGATTGCGCCCGCAATCATTGTAGCGCAGGGGCGGGCGCGCCGTCCGCGGCTCGGATGGCCCCAGGTCAGTCGGCCCGGGTGATCGGTTCGGAGGCGTTGCGCCCAAGCGAGGCGGGCAGGTCCGGCTCGTCGGGGAGGGCGGCCTTCGCCGCTCGAGCAGCCTCGGCGATCAATGGAAGCAGGGTCTCGCGATTTCTGCGCATGATGTCGTCGAACATCGGGCCCAACGCGGTCATGGTCGCGAGGCCTTCTGCCGAGTCGGGCCGTGCCACGCGGAACTCGAGCCGTGTGCGGTCATCGCCCGCGTCGCCAAACACGAACGAACTCACCATCGCCGGCGCACCCGGTATCGGCATGACCGTCCGATGCGTCACGTGGTCGAGCGGCTGCCAGTCCAGGATCTCCTCGATGACGGTGTCCGCCCCGTGCATACAGTGGTTGACGGTACCGACGCCGCGCCGCTCGGATGTCCCGCCCTGCTGGGTCACCGCATCGACCGCGTTCTGCCACAACGGGCGCAGCGCCGGCGAGGTGATGTACTCCCAGGCCATGGCGCGCGGCGCGTCGAGGACCATCTCGTACGCGCGCAGGGCATCCTCGGGTTCGACCACGATCCGGGTCCGCACAAGCTCCGCCGTCCATGCGGCCCGCAGGTCGGCGACCCAGCAGCGAACCTCGCCGATGTCCTGGACCGACTCGGTGTGGCGAACCATCCCCTCGGCGGCGGGATCGTTGAGGCTCATGGCAGCCAGGCACGCATCGGTGTATAGGGCGTAGGCGGTCACGCCGGTCGCCTCGACGACGCCGTTCTTGAGCAGCCGATGCACGATGATCGCGTCGCTGCCGATGAGCTCCTCCGACGAACCGATCTGCTGGCGCACGACCTGGCCGTGGTGCGCGACAACCTTGAGGTCGAGGTTAGGGACCAGGATGCAGGCATTGCATTCGCACGCCGATGCCTGGCGGATGTCGCGCAGACGTCGCTGAAAGGCGAAATACGCGCCCTCGATCGTGTCCTGCAACATCGGGCCATCGATCGAATCGGTGATGGCATAGGCGAAGGCCGCATCTCCCTCGAGCTTGGCGAGGTGCAGGGTCGGTCGCAGGCGGTCGACCACGGTGGTGACCAGATCGGCCAGGATGTCCTGGGCGTGGTCAAGCTCGGCTCCCGCGAGGTAACTCGTGTACCCGGAGATGTCGGCGATGACCAGGCAGGCGCGCTCGGGCTTCAACATTGAGGACCCGATCATAGCCTCGGCAACTCGTCCGTCGATCGGTCGCCCTCCCCAGCGTCAGGCGCCGTCGGCGATCGCCGGGAGGTCGAGCCCAAGGTGATGCGCCAGGGCATGGCGCACGCTCCGACGGATGCCTCGGTCGGTGAGCGTGCCGAGCGGTGCGCTCGTCACCCGGAGAAGCGAGACGGTACGGACCTGGCTCGTCAGGATGACCCCGGTCCGCGTCTGACCCGCCTGCCCGGCCGGGATCGCGACGTCGCCAGGGTAGCGCGGTTCCGAACGCGACGCGGTGATCGGACAGACCGTTGCCAGTCCGGACCGATGGAACGGCTCGTACGAGACAACGAGCCCGCGCCGTTCGCCGGCCTGCTCATGCCCCTGCGAAGGATCCAGGTCGACGACCACGACCGCCCAGCGCAGGGGAGACGTCAGGCCGGCCATGTCTCGCGATCAGCGGATCGGAATGCGCTGGCAACCTCGGCGGACTCGGCATGGAACTGCGGATCCGATGCGGCACGCTCCCACATCGCCGCGTCGGCCTCGTCACCAAGGCGCCGCTCGAGCTCGCTGACCGCCAGCTCGATCACGCCATCCTGCGAGGACGCCACTCCATACCGCTCGGCCATTTCGCGGACAACCCGGACCGTCCGAGGTGCGAGGTTATAGGTTCGCTTCACGCGCGTCGCCATCGGCCCAGTCTGATACGTCCGTGCATGGGTGTCAATCTGGACCCATGATCATGGCGCTCCCTGGATGCGGAGCCCCCCGATACGCGGTCGCCGCCTGGTTGGTCGGCGCGCCTGCATGGTACGGTGGGCGACATGCAGGACGACCACCATGCGGGGCAGGCGCCGATGGATGATCACGTCGAATCCCTGGTGGCGACCGGCCGTCTGCCGGCGCCCAAGGTCGTGCAGGAGCGGGTGGCCGAAGCGTTCGAGATGTTCCGCTCTAACGCACGGGGAGCGCCCTCGAATGTTTACCCGGCGCTCGAGCGAGTACGGCCGGACCTGTTCGGTCTGTGCCTGGTGGGCACCAACGGCGGAGTTCATGCCGCGGGGGACGCCGACCACCCGTTCACGATCATGAGCGTGTCCAAGCCGTTCGTGTTCGCGCTGGTGTGCGAGTACATCGGCGCCGATGCCGCCCGCGCCGAGCTTGGCGTCAACGCGACCGGGCTGCCGTTCAACGCGCTGGAGGCGGTGGAGCGCGGTCCGGAAGGACGCACGAATCCGATGGTCAACCCCGGTGCCATCGCCACCACGAGCCTGGTGCCCGGCGCAACCATGGCCGAACGCTGGACGCGAATACGCGACGGCCTGTCGCGCTTCGCCGGCCGACGGCTGGAAATCAACGAGGAGGTCCTGGCCTCGGCATCGACGACGAATCACACCAATCGCGAGTTGGCGCGCGCGCTCGCCGATCGTGGCCGGCTGGCCGGTGATCCGGCCGAGGCACTCGACCTGTACACCCGACAGTGCGCGCTCGAGGTGACCGCTCGCGATCTGGCCGTTATGGGCGCCACGCTGGCCGACGGTGGCGTGAACCCGATGACCGGCGACCGCGTCGTGGATCGCGAGGTTTGCCACCACGTGCTGGCCGTCATGGCCACGGCCGGACTGTACGAGACATCGGGTGACTGGCTGTACGACATCGGCCTGCCGGGCAAGAGCGGGATCGGGGGCGGCATCGTCACGGTGTCTCCCGGCAAGGGCGCGCTGGGGACGTTCGCACCACCGTTGGACGTGGCCGGCAACAGTGTACGGGGCCAGTTGGCGGCCCGATTCCTGTCGCGAGCACTCGGGTTGCACCTGTTCGTGTCGGAGCCCGACTCCTGAGCCGACCGATGTCCGCGACGCACGACCTGTCGTGACCTGGTCCAGACTGACGGGGGAGGAAGTCATTGCGCCGATTTCTGGCCTATCTCGCGGTAGCCGTTGTCATCCTGGTCGTGGTCCAGGCCATTGGCGCGCAGCCGGGCGACC
>JADLBB010000110.1 GCA_020848055.1 Chloroflexota bacterium
GAGCCACCGGCAACCAGCCCGCCCAGCACCACGCCTGGCGGCGCGCTGCCGTCGAGGAGCGCGTACATGCCGGCGCACATGCCCAGCAGCCCGCCGACCATCACCGCGGCCGTGGCCCGGCGTTGCCGGAGTGACACATCCGATGCGCGGCCGTATCCACGGGCGTCCATTGCCGCGGCAAGTGCGATCGAACGGTCGAGCGCATCCGCCAGCACCGGCAGGGCTGCGCGACGCACGCCGATCCGTCCTCCGCCCCGAAGTCGCTGGGCGCGGCGCACCCGGAACAGGCTCTCGGCTAGCTGCGGGGCCACGCTCAGGGCGACCGTCACCGCCGCACCGGCCTCGGACAGGGCGTTGGGCAGCGCGCGCAGCAGGCGCCGTGGGTTGGCCAGGCTGTTGGCCGCGCCGAAACAGACCAGTATGGTGGCCAGGCGCAGCCCATCGACGAATGCGGCCGCGATGGCCTCGGCCGTCACGGCGCCCCCGATGCGGATGCCGGCCATCCAGTCGGGCAGCGGCAGCGCGGGCAGGGTGAACAGGACCGGGCCGCCAGTACCGCCGGCGAGCACGGCGCGCAGCACGACGCGGATGACGATCACCAGCAACCCGACGCGCAGGTACAGCCCGAACGATCGCGCCCACGGGGCGTCCTCGCGGCGGGCGGTGGTGACCACGGCCGCCACGCCGATGACCAGGCCGAGCAGCAGCGGATTGGTGGTCCAGGCGGCCACCGTGGCCAGGCACCCGGCCCAGGCCCACCACGCGCCGGGGTGCAGCGTGCGCGGGATTGCGCCACCGAAGCGGGCCTCAGACACGATGTGCTCCACGCTGCCGCGCCGCGAAGGCCAGCCCGCCGACCAGCACCAGCAGGCCGGCGCCCACGACCGTGCCGAGCGGGCCGGCGTCCGGGGTTCGCGGCGGGCCGGCCCCGGCCGGAAGCGTCGGGCCCGGTGACGGCGTGCGGGACGTGGCGGGTTGGGCTGCCGCGTCGGTCGCGGGGGCGGTGCCGGCCGGCCGTGATGGGTCGGCGAGCGTCGGGCCGGGAGTGCTCGGAGTCAGGCTGGACCGGGGGGTGGGGGCCTGGGTTGGGCTCACGCGTGGCGCGTGCGTTGCCGTCGACGGGGTGCTGGCCCGAGGTGGAGTGCTGGCTGTGGGCGTGGCGGTCGGCCGCGGGGATGGGGTGGGCGGCGACGGAGGCGGTGGCACGCTCGGGGCCTGGACGGTCCCGCCGGTCGCGAAGCGCCAGCCCTCGACCCGTCCCGCGATGGGCCGTGACGCGGCGGCACCGACCGGGCTGTACTGCCACGGGCCGCCGCGGTCGGCCGTCCAATACGACCAATGGGCACCGGCAGGGGGCGTGCTGACGCAGGCCTCCGCGTCCGGCCCGGGCAATCCGTCGATGCGGCACACGAAGCCGGGCAGGGTCGTGACCGGGGTCACTGCGAAACCGGCGGTGGCCAACGCCTCGAGGCCGCTTGCCGGCGTCTGGGGGACGCAGCGCGTGGTCACGCCGGAGCCGAGGACGCCGAAGTCGACGACCACCGTCACCCCGTTGCTGGTCGGGCATGCGCCCTGGCTCCAGGCCCCGACCGGGCGTGGCGTGGCGGCGCACATCCCCATGGCGAGGAGCGCGGCCGTCACGAATGCGCCTGCCGTGCGGAGCCCTGCCATCAGGCCCGCCGCCGGTTCCTTCGCAGTACGTGCAACCCCACTGCCAGCAGCAGCGCTGACGCCCCCAGCGCCCATGCCTCGTCGGCGCGTGGCGCGGTGGACGCGGTGTCGGGCACCTGGCTGCCGGCCCCGGGCGACGAGGTCGGGGAGGCGGCCGGCGGCGACGGTGTGGGCGCGGCTGGGGTTGGGCCGGCGGACGCGCAGTCGAGGACGGGCGCGTCGGCGATGGACCCGGCGGCTGACAGCAGGTCCATGCGCGGGGCCCCGAAGGCCAGGATCGCGGCGGGCGCGGTGAAGACCAGGAAGCCAAGGTTGCCCGGGGCCCACTCGAAGGCCCCGATGCTGGCCGGATCGGCGTCGCAGCCCAGCTGGAGCCCCGCGACGAACGCGGCGGCGGCGTCGGCCGCGTCCGCGAATCCGGCGGCTCGCACCGCCTGCGCCGCGAGGCCGCTGCTGTTGGCGTTCGGCGTGCCGAAGGACACGAATCCGCCTCCGGCGTCCTGCGCGGCCAGCAGCCAGTCGACGCCCGCCGATGAGGCGGCGGTCTCGCCGGCCGCCATCAGCGCCTGGACCGCCAGGCCCGTGGTGTCGGAGTCCTCCATGCCCGGACCGGACGGGCAGGTGCCGTCCCAGCTGAATTCTCCCGACGGGCAGGCCGCCGCCACCAGCCAGTCCACCGCGGCGACCGGGACACCGCCCGACGTTCGAGCGAGGGCCAGGATGGCGTAGGCCTGGTCGGCGATCGATCCGGAGGCGAATCGACCGAGGTCCGGTCCGGGGTCGGTGACGAGCATGGCCCGCAGCTCGGACTCGAGGTCGTGGCCGCCGAACGCGGTCGGGTCGGCGCCGGCGATCTGCGCCGCCAGCAGGACCTTGGCGGTCTCGCCCGGCCTCTGGTCTCCGCTCGGGCTGATGTAGGCCTCGAGCCCCGCCTCGAGGTTGGCCAGCGCGGTGGCCGTGGCATCCCCTGCGGCGTGCACCGCCGCGAAGGCGACGATGGCATCGGCCAGCGTGCCGCCGAACAGCGTCGGGTCGGTCTCGACCTGGATGGCGAGCCAGCCTGCGGCCGCGAGCGCCGGATCGGTGGTGGTGGCCTGGTCCCCGGCGCGCGCCGCCGGTGCCGGCAAGAGGGCCAGGCTGGCGGCGACCGAGGTGGAAACGATGGCCCGCGCAATCCACGACGCGGGGCGAGAGATCGGGCCGGACACGGTCCTGCGTTCCTTTCTGGGCCTGGCGGCGGGTGGGCCCGGATCGGATTGGCGCCCCTGGCGCCGGACCGTCATCGGCTCCCTGTCGCAGACCGCGGCGACGGTGGTTGGAGCTCGATCCGGCTCAGGCATTCCGGCTCGCCGCGGACTCGATGTCCGGCGGCCTACGGCTGCGGGTCAGCGTCGGCTTTCGACCGACTTCCCCTGTCCTAGATCGCGTTCGTTGGTGATTGCGACTGTAGCACGCCCGGGGCGCGGACCGGCGGGCGCTCAGGTCACGCGATATTCGCTGGTCAGCCGCAGGTTGACGATGGCGACCTCGAGGCGCTCTGGCTCCGCGGCGCCGGGCGCAAACACCGCCACGTCGGTCAGCGGCAGGAACGGGCGGGTGCTGCGGGAGACCAGGTCGTGCTCCGCGCCTGGCACCAAGTGGGCCGTCCCGGTCACCTCGTAGTCGCCGATTCGCACGAACACCTCGCGCATCTGGCGGGCGAGGCGCCGCGCGGGCGGGCTCACCAGCGGCGGCGGCACTACGATGAGGATGTCGTCGGGCGCCATCTCGATCCAGTTCTCGTGCGAGTCACGCGCGCCCAGAGGGAGCATCCGAAAGGGCTCACCCCCCTGCAGCAGGTCGGTTATGCGCGCGTCGCCGGGCGCCACGTGGCCCTGGAACTCGGCCTCCGCGGTGAAGAGGCGAATGGGCAGGAGCAGGTGGAGTCCTTCAGCCATCGGCTCCGACCGGTGCTGTGGGTTCGATCGCCTGGCCGCCGGTGGCCGCGCGCTCGGTCATGGCGCGCCAGTGGTCCGTCATGACCGCGCAGGCCTCCTCGACCGAGTCGGTCAGGGTCAGCAGGTCGATGTCGCCCGGCGAGATCTTCCCTTCGTACAACGGTCGGTCGCGGATCCACTGCATCATGCCGCCCCAGTAGTCGCGGCCGAACAGGATGACCGGGAAGTGCTCGACCTTGCCGGTCTGGATCAGCGTCAGCGCCTCGAACAGTTCGTCGAGCGTGCCGTAGCCGCCGGGGAAGATGACGAAGCCCTCGGCGTACTTGACGAACATGACCTTGCGCACGAAGAAGTAGCGGAACTCCATGCCCAGGTCCACGTACTCGTTGAGGCCCTGCTCGAACGGCAGCTCGATGTTGCAGCCGATGGACGTGCCACCCGCCTCCCGCGCACCGCGGTTGGCGGCCTCCATGATGCCCGGGCCGCCGCCGGTGATGATGGCGAAGCCCTCGCGCACCAGCGCCGCTGCCACGCGCCTGGCGGCCCCGTAGTAGCGGTTGCGGCGCCCGATGCGTGCCGATCCGAAGATTGTGACCGCCGGTCCCACGCCGGCCAGCGCGTCGAAGCCCTCGACGAACTCGCCCATGATCCGCAGCGTGCGCCAGGTGTCGGTCTCCTGGAACGCCACCGCCGGCCCAACCGGCCGCAGCAGCTTGGTGTCCTCGGTTCGACGGTCAGTCGGGTCCTGGCCGCGGACGACGACGGCGCCTCTCCTGCGCTCGGGTTGCTTCTTTCTGCGTGGCATGGCGCCAGCCTCCCGCTCGACAGCCTCGGCTGTCAATGGTACGGTGCCCGCTCGTCGGCGACATCGCATAGCGACGCGCCGGCCCGGATCTTGCCAGGGGAAGTCGATTGCCGCACCTCCTGCGGCGCGTCGCCGCACTCGCCGCCATCAGCGCGCTGGGCATCGCCATGCTCGCGCCGTTGAGCGCCCGCTCGGCCCTCGCCACGCCATCGGTCGCGCCAGGGCCGTTGCTCGCCGCGCCGGCCGCGCGCGCGACCACCCTGGACCGCGGGTCGCTGGCGGCACGCGTCGCCGCACCGTCGTCGACGCTCGCGGTCAACCCGGGGGCCGAACGCCTCGCGGCCCGCGCCATCGCGAATCCACCCCAGGCTGGCATGGAAGCGACCCTGTTCACTCGAGCCACGCCCCCGCCGGCGTCGAGCTTCCCCGCACCCGATGGCGCCGTCTCCGGCGTCGCCTCGTGGTACTGCAACCGGGTCGGCACCTGCCCGGCGGGCTACGGGCCCGACGACGCTTTCGTCGCACTGCCCGGCGCGCTCGGTGGGGCCGGCGGGCGCGGGGTCGTGGCCACGGTCACCGTCTGCGCCGATCGGTGCGTCCAGCTGCCGGTGGTCGACTATTGCGCCTGCTACTGGGGCACCGCAGACCAGCGCGTGGCCGACCTGTCTACCGCGGCCTGGGCGCTGGTCACCGATCGCCCGCTGAGCGCCGGCATCCTGGCTGTCACGATCCAACTCGGAGGCTGATCGCCGCCGCGCGTCGTCGACGATGCGCGAGTACCATCACTCGATGCTTCAGCCGGTCCGCGTCGGCCACGTGGTGCTCAAGGTGCGCGACCTCGATCGCAGCCTCGGCTTCTACCGCGACGTTCTCGGCTTTCGGGTCGCCAGCCAGATGAGCAACGTCATGGTCTTCCTGACCGCCACCGGCGAGAACCACCACGACCTGGCGCTGCTTCGGGTGGGCGACTCGGCCCCCACGCCGCTTCCGACGGCCGTGGGCCTGTACCACGTGGCCATCCAGCTGGCCGACTGGGACGCGGTGAAGCGCGCGCATGCCGTGCTGGCCGAGCGCGGCCTGCTGCGTGGGACCGCCGACCACGGCGTCAGTCGCAGCCTCTACACCGTCGATCCCGATGGCAACGAGATCGAGCTGTACTGCGATGCGCCACGCGACGAGTGGGAGGGGCGCGTGGACGACGTCATGACCGTTCGTCCGCTCAACCTGGATTGAGGCTCTCGCCGCGCACGTAGCATTGACCGATGCGACGACGGTTGGCCCGCATCGGCCTGGTCCTGCTGATCGTGCTGGCGATCCTGGTTGCGTTCGAACCGACGCGGGTCGGGCTGCAGACGGCGGTCATGTTGCCGAACCTGGTCGGGTCCGGACCGCAGCCACTCAACCTGTTCAGTGCTCCACCCCAGCGCTCGGCCATCGTCTACCGCACCGTTGACGGCCACGACGAACTGGCCGAGCTGTGGCTGCCGTCCTGGGCATCGGCCGAGCGGCAGTCCGGCGCCATCCTGCTCGTGCTCGGGGTCAACAACGTCGGTCGCAACCACCCGGTCGTCGTGCGCGTGGCCGACGCGCTGGCGCGCACCGGTGCCGCGGTGCTGGTGCCAGATTCGCGGGCGCTGCTCGAGGGACGCCTGGACGTGGGCGAGATCGATGGCGTCGTCCGCGCCTTCGAGGCCCTGGCCGCCAGGCCAGAAGTCGACCCCGGTCGGATCGGGATCGCGGGCTTCAGCGTGGGCGGCTCGCTGTCGCTGCTGGCGGCGCGCGACCCGCGCATCGCGGCCGGGGTCCGCTGGGTCAACGCCTTCGGGGCCTACGCCGATGCGGCCACGTACCTGGCAGCGGTTTCGGCCCACGCCTATCGCAACGCCGATGGCAGCATCGTGCCCTGGGAGCCGAGCCCGCTGGCGCGGCAGATCCACCTGCAGTTCCTGCTCTCCCAGGTCGACGACGTCAGCGACCGCGAAGCACTCGATGCGGCGCTTCGACAGCCAATCCTTGACGGCCTGCATCCACCGCCCGATGCGTCACTGCGCGCCAGTCTGCGCACGGAGGCCGCTCGCACGATCCTCGGCCTGCTGACCGCCCAGACCCTCGATACGGCGACCGCCGCCATCGGAGCGCTGCCGCCGGACAGCCTGGCCTTCATCGATGCCATCTCGCCCGTCCGACACCTCGACGGCCTGGTGGCCGACATCTTCGTCATGCACGAGACGACCGATCATCACGTGCCGATCGTCGAGTCGCGGGCGCTGGCGGCGGCCCTGGAGCCGACCGGGCTGCTACGGACCTACAGCGAGTTCCGCCTGTTCGACCACGTGCAGCCCGACAACGTGGACTTCCTGGCCGCGGCGCCGGAGCTCGTCAAGCTCCTGCTCCACGTCAGGACGCTGATGGAGGAGACGCTCTAGGCTGCGCGACCCGCCGCCGCTCGCCCCGCCACGCGTCCCGACAGCAGGCAGCCGCCCAGGAACGTTCCCTCCAGCGCCGCTTGCCCATGCAGTCCGCCGCCACCGAAGCCCGGCCAGGCCGGCTCCCATCACGACAACGTCGGTGTCACTCACGAGCCCGTTGTCTCAGGTCAGCCGGCCGCGATGAGCCCCACCGCGACGATGGCCAGCACCAGGCCGACTCCCTGCCAGCCGCCGATGCGCTCGCCCAGCACGGTCGCCGCCAGCAGGACGGTGAACGCCGGATACAGGGACGTCAGCACCGATGCCACCGCCAACAGCCCGGACTGGGTGGCCAACAGGAACAGTACCGCCCCCGCTGCCGCCAACCCGCCCACCACCACACCGAACAGGCTCGCGCGCTCCCGGGGCCGCCATTCTCCGCGGGCCAGGATGGTCAGCACGATGAGGGTCGGTACGGAGACCAGCTCGCCGAACGCCAGGGGTCCGAGGCCGGCGGCCTCGGACACCTGGCCGAGCGCCGTGAACTGCAGGCCGAACCCCAGGCCGGCGAGCAGGCCGTCGGTCGCCCCGCTCCCGCCTCGCATCGTGCCATCGCGCCCGTGGCCGGGATCGGTCGAGGTCGAGACCAGCCAGATCGCCGGGAAGGCGACGGCGATCCCGCCCCAGGTCAACGCGTCCGGCCGTTCGCCGGTCGCGAGGCCCGCGGCGATCGGCACCAGAGCGGCACCCACCGCGGACAGCGGTGCGACGACGCCCATGCGTCCGGTTGACAGGCCCCGGTACAGGAAGCCGGTCCCCATGCCAACGCCGATGCCGGCCACCACACCCCACGCCCACTCGGCGCCGGTCGGCGTTCCCCCGCCCAGCACGGCCGCCGCGCCGATGAACACGAGCGCCGTCACCTGTGTGACGAAGGCGACGGCCCAGACCGAGGCCCGGCGCGACACGACGCCGCCGAGGAAGTCGGACAGGCCGTACAGCGCGGCGGCCGCGAGGGCGAGCAGGATGGTCGTCATGGACGGCCTCGTTCAGCGCGGCGTGGCGAACAGGGCCAGTGAGCCGAAGATCAGCAGCGCCGCGACCACCAGGATCACCATGCGTGCGACCCACGGGTTGCGGCGCTCGGGCAGTGGCTGGTACGGCCGGCCCTTCGGCTTGCGCGACGACCGGCTCACCCGGCGCTCCAGCTGCGGCGGAACAGGAACGGGACGGTCAGCGCCTCGCGGCTGGACACGCTGCGCAACTGCTTGCGGGTGCGCTTCAGCAGCTTGCCGTGGTACGTCCCGTCGCCGTATGGCTCGAGCAGCCGCGCCACGTCCCACTCGCGCACGCTGGCGACTGCGCTCTCGGGCACCCATCGGTCCAGGATGGCCTTCGCCTCGTCGATGGCCACGAATCGACGCCTGCGCGTCGCGTTGTCCAGCGTGATCAACGCGTTGGTGAAGCTGACGTCCACGTCCTCGATCAGGGTCGTCAGGCGCTCCATCGTGCCCGGCATGCGCTCCGGCTTGAACAGGCCGGTCAGCAGCGTGCGCCGCTCTGCGGTTCCCAGCCCCTCGAGCAAGGGCCGCAGCGAAGGGATCTCGCCGCCGGCGGCGGGCACGTCGTAGTCGTACAGGCGAACCATCATCGGTGCGCCCGATGCTAGACCGATGCGTCCCGTCCCGCAGGCAACGCGGAGACACCCGTCCATCGTCATAGTTCTCCGATGCGCCGTCGTTGGATGTTCGCCATCGTTGCCATGATCGCTGCCATCGTCCTGGCACCGGTGGTCCTGCTCCTACACGGCTGGATCCTCTCGGAGCGACCGATGGCTTCGGACGGCGGCGTCGTCGGCTCAACGTGGTTCGTCGCCACCGGACCGAACGGAGAAGAGGTTCCGATCGAGGCGATGGGCCTGGGCATTGGCCA